>VGEI01000010.1 GCA_016869415.1 Alphaproteobacteria bacterium | reverse complement strand
CTGCGGTCCCGCTCTTTTCCATTTAGGGGAAGAGACGATGGCGATCAAGGTTGGCGACAGGATCCCGGCGGCCAAGGTCCGGCATATGACCAAGGACGGGCCGAAGGAGATCACGACGGACGAGTTGTTCAAGGGCAAGAAGGTGGCGGTGTTCGGCCTGCCCGGCGCCTTCACTCGTACCTGCTCCGGGCAGCACCTGCCGGGCTATGTGCAGAACGCCGAGGCGCTCAAGGCCAAGGGCGTCAACGCCATAGCCTGCGTCTCGGTCAACGACACTTTCGTCATGGATGCCTGGGGCAAGAGCCAGAGCGTGGGCGACAAGGTGATGATGCTGGCCGACGGCAATGCCGAGCTGACCAAGGCGCTGGGGCTCGAGATCGACCGCAGCGATGTCGGCTTCGGCCTGCGCTCGCAGCGCTACTCGATGATCGTCGATAACGGCGTGATCAAGCAGCTCAACATCGAGAAGCCGGGCGCCTTCGAGACCTCCGGCGCCGAGACTCTGCTCAAGCAGCTTTAGGCGAGATCGCTCTCGCGCAGCGTGGCTATGGCTTCGCGGGCGAGCGCGTCGGCACGCTCGTTCTCCGGATGACCGGCGTGTCCGCGGACCCAATGCCAGGACACCTCATGGCGCTCGACTGCGGTTTCCAGCCGCTGCCAGAGATCGACGTTCTTGACCGGCTTCTTGTCGGCGGTCTTCCAGCCGCGCTTTTTCCAGGAGGGCAGCCATTTCTGGATGCCGTCCTTGACGTATAGCGAATCGGTGTGGAGGCGTACGATAGTCGGCCGTCTCAAGGTCTCCAGCGCGGAGATTGCCGCCATCAGCTCCATACGGTTGTTGGTCGTTTGCGTATCGCCGCCTGAGAGTTCACGCTCCTGACCGCGCCAGCGCAGGATGGCTCCCCAACCGCCCGGGCCGGGATTGCCGCTGCACGCCCCGTCGGTGAATGCATCGACGACATTGTCGTCGGTCGTGTCGGCAGTGTCGTTCACGGCCGCGTGCGGGGTGCGAGAACGGCTTCTGCATCGACAGAAACCCGTACCGTGGTTTCGCCGGGCTCTGCAGCCGGCGGTGCAGCGCCGGCCGCTTCGGCGCGCATCATCATTGGCCGGGGCCCGGGGCCGCCGCCGGCCTGGCCGATCCGCAAGTCGCGGATGTGCCGGACCTGCTGCCCCATAGTCGCTGCGACCCGCTCGATCCGCTCACGCAGCCGGCGGATCGCTTCGGCCGTGAGCTCGTCCTCGGCGGCGCGTGTCGCCTCGGGCGAGAGGTCGAAATGCATGCCCGACATGACCAGGCCCGCCTGCTGCAGCTCACCGGCAAGGGCTAGGGCTGCGGCGGTGTCCGTGCTGATCAGGATCAGCATCTGCTGGCCGCGCCAGCGCGCGGGTGCGTTCTGCGGGCGCTCCTGGTTCACCCAGTAGCCGCGTGTCTCCGCACGAACCGAAGGGACACGCCGCACCTGCTCGAGGGCTGCCGTCATGCGCCGGTTGATCTCGCCCTGTACACGTGCCGCGTCGGGACCGCCGGCCTCGGCCCGTAGCTGCACGGTCAGGCGGTCCTGGCGCAGCGTGCGTTCGGCGGACTCGCTGAGATGCAGCACGGTGCCACCGTCGTCGCGCGCCGGGGGCGGTGTCTGGGCCATCACCGGCAGGCTGAGCAGGATCGACAGCATGATCGCCAGTGCGCGCATGCTTGCCTCCTAGAGCCCGTAGGCGGCGGCGCTCTTCACCGAACGGTGGAAACGCAGTTTCTTGAGGTACTCAAGCGGATCCTTCGGCTTGACGAAGGCGCCGGCCGGGTGGTGTAGCCAGTCGTAGAGCCGGGTGAGCAGGAAACGCAGGGCCGAGCCACGTGCCAGCACGGGCAAGGCAGCGATCTCCCCGGGGCTCACCGGGCGGGTCTTGGTATAGCCGCGCACCAGGGCGCGCGCCTTGGTGGCGTTGAAGCTGTCGTCATTCTCGAAACACCAGGCGTTCAGGCAGATGCCGAGGTCATAGGCCAGGATCTCGTTGCAGGCAAAATAGTAGTCGATCAGGCCCGAGAGCTTGTCGCCGAGGAAGAACACGTTATCGGGAAACAGGTCGGCGTGGATGACGCCCTGCGGCAGCCCTTCCGGCCACTGGGCGGCCAGCTCGTCGAGCTCGCGCTTGATCTCCTCCGCTAGCCCCGGCTGAACCTCGTCGGCACGCGTCCGGCAGCTCTGGTAGAGCTGCCGCCAGCCGGGCAGGGCGAGCGCGTTGGCGCGATGCAGGGAGAAATCGGCGACGGCAAGATGCAGGCGAGCCAATGCCTCGCCGACCTGGGCGCAATGGGTCACCAGGATGCGTCTCGGCCACATGCCGCGCAGGAAGCTGATAATCGCGGCCGGCCGCTTGTGCAGCTCGCGCAGCGTCCTGCCGTCGCGGGCTGCGATCGGTGTCGGGCAGGGTAGGCCCTTGGCCGCAAGGTGCTCCATGAGGCCCAGAAAGAACGGTAGGTCCGCCCTGGCGACGCGCTTCTCGTAGAGCGTCAGGATGTAGCTGCCCTTGGCCGTCTGCAGCAGATAGTTCGAGTTCTCGACGCCCTCGGCAATGCCCTTGAGGGCGATCACCTCGCCGATGTCGTAGGCCGCGACGAATCGTTCGACCTCGTCGTCGGAAACCTCGGTATAGACGGCCATGCCGGGACTAGCCCGCCAGAGCGCGCGGCAGGTTGAAGTGCACCTTTTCCTCGGCCAGAACCACGTTCTCGATCGAGACATCGTAGCGCTGCCGGCAAGACGCGATCACGTCCTGGACCAGATCCTCAGGCGCTGAGGCGCCGGCTGTGATGCCGAGGCGCGACACTCCCTCGAGGAACGACCAGTCGATATCTCCCGCCCGCTGAATCAGCATGGCGCGCTTGCAGCCGGCCTGGCGTGCCACTTCGACCAGGCGCATCGAGTTTGAGGAATTGGGTGCGCCCACGACGAGCACTGCATCGGACTGAGCCGCCACGGCCTTCACCGCCGCCTGGCGGTTAGTCGTGGCGTAGCAGATATCCTCCTTGCGCGGTCCGGCGATTGCCGGAAAGCGGCGCCGCAATGCCTCGACGATGGCCGCCGTGTCGTCGACCGAGAGCGTCGTCTGGGTGATATAGGCGAGATTGTCGGGATTGGCAGGCATCACGGTCTCGACCTGCGCCACAGTCTCGACCAGCAGCACCGCACCCTCGGGTAGCTGTCCCATCGTGCCGACGACCTCCGGATGCCCGGCATGGCCGATGAGGATGATCTGCCGGCCGTGCTCGAAATGGTTCTCGGCTTCGGCGTGCACCTTGCTAACCAGCGGGCAGGTGGCGTCGAGATAGAAGAGCTTGCGGCTCTCGGCCTCGGCCGGCACCGATTTCGGTACGCCGTGGGCGGAGAAGATGACCGGCACGCCGTCCGGAACCTCGCTCAGTTCGTCGACGAACACAGCACCTTTGGCCTCCAGCCGCTCGACCACCGTGCGGTTGTGCACGATCTCGTGCCGGACATAGACCGGCGCGCCATAGCGTTCGATGGCCCGCTCGACAATGAGAATTGCGCGGTCGACCCCGGCGCAGAAACCGCGCGGCCCGGCGAGGAGGATCGTCAGCTTCGCTCGCTCGCTCGCGGCTCTCTCGTCGCCAATGGCGACCGCGGAATCTTGTCGAATCATGGAGCCTTCTCTAGAGTCCGCCCAAGCCGAATCGGGCGCTCAACCTACTCCCTGGGGGCCGACGACGGAAGTCCCGTGAGGCCGTCCCGGGGGTCACGAATTGCCGAAAAAGGGCCATAAATGAGTGAGATGCCCTCCCAGCCTAAGATTGCGGCCAAGGCACCTTTTCTGGTCGAGGTCGAGGCCAGCAAGACCTATTTCTGGTGTGCCTGCGGGCGCAGCGGAAAGCAGCCCTTCTGCGACGGTTCGCATAGCGGCACCGGCATCCAGCCTGTTCCTTACAAGGCAGATGCGAACAAGAAGCTGTGGTTCTGCGGCTGCAAGATGACCCAGTCAAAACCGTTCTGCGACGGCGCCCACAAGACGCTGCCCTGATGCGCCGCCAGTACTTCGTCCTGGCGCCGGCCCTGCTGGCGTCTGTTCTGCTAATCGCCGCTTGCTCGCGCGAGAAGCCCCAGGCGGCTTGCCCGCGCGGGGTGATCCCCGCCGATTCTGCCAGTGTCACCCGGTTTCGCGACGGCCCCGGGCGTGACCTCACAGATGTCGTGGCCGAGGGTGAGATTGTCAACATCCTCGTCCAGTGCAAGTACGACAAGCGGGCGGTGACCGTGGATCTGCAGATCGCCATCGCGGGTGACCGCGGCCCAGCCGACCGCAGCCGGGTTGCCGAGTTCGAATACTGGATCGCCATCGTCGATCCGCAGCAGAACGTCGTCACCAAGCAGCCTGCCCGGGTGCGCTTCCAGTTCACCGACAACCGCACGCGGCTCGGCCAGGTTCTCAACGAGTTCGAGCCCTATATCCCGCTGGCCGATCTCAAGCAGGGGCCGGAATATCAGGTCATAGTCGGCTTCCAGCTGACGCCGGAAGAGCTCGCCTGGAATCGCAGCCAGAAGGCCCGCTAGAGGTATCCCCGGATTGACAAGGCGCGGATGCGGCTCCAAGCTGCAGGTGTTCGCGCGGGAGAGATCGCGCCGCCGGGTCGCCGGGGGTGCGGCGCCGAAGGAGCAACCGCCCCGGAAACTCTCAGGCAAAAGGACCGCGCGGATCGGCGAACTCTGGAAAGCGGCCGGGTCCTGATCGCAGGGGCCGTCCCACCGAAGATGTAAGTCGCAAGGCCTTGCTGGGCCCTGCGGCGAATCTTTCAGGTCCAAGGACAGAGGGGGCGCTATCGGACATCCGCGTGACGCGGGTGTATCGGCAAGCGCAACCGGAGCATCCTTGTGGCCGAAACTGTCAGCACCGCCCCGCTCAAGCACACACCGCTCCACGATCTCCATCGCGAGCTCGGCGCCAAGCTTGTGCCCTTTGCCGGTTACGAGATGCCGGTGCAGTACCCGTCCGGCATTCTGGCCGAGCACCAGCACTGCCGGGCCCAGGCGGCGCTGTTCGACGTCTCCCATATGGGCCAGGTGACGATAACGGGGCCCGATCGCGCGGCGGCGTTGGAGAGCCTGGTCCCAGGCGATATTGCGGGTCTGGCGGCCAACCGTACCCGCTACACGATGTTCACCGACGACCAGGCGGGCATCCTCGACGATCTGATGGTCACCAATGCGGGCGAGCGCCTGTTTCTCGTGGTCAACGCCGCCTGCAAGGCGGAGGACATCGCGCATCTGCAGCACCGTATCGGCAACCGTGTGACGATCCGCGAGCACACAGATCGGGCGCTGCTCGCCCTGCAAGGACCCAAGGCGGCCGAGGTCATCAGCCGGCTCGGCCCGGAAACCCTGGCCATGAAGTTCATGAGTTTCGCGCGAGCTTCGCTCGGCGGCATCGAATGCTGGCTGACACGCTCCGGCTACACGGGCGAGGATGGGTTCGAGATTTCCTGCCCCGACGACCAGGCGGAGAAGCTGGCCAGACTGCTGCTGGCGGAACCGGAGGTGAAGCCGGTCGGGCTGGGAGCGCGCGATTCGTTGCGTCTCGAGGCGGGGCTGTGCCTCTATGGCCATGACATCGACCGGACCACGACGCCGATCGAGGCCGATTTGGGCTGGGCAATCGGCAAGCGCCGGCGCGAGCAGGGCGGCTATCCCGGCGCCGACATCGTGCGCAGCGAGCTGGCCAGCGGACCCAAGCGTAAGCGCGTCGGCCTGCAGCCCGAAGGACGTGCTCCGGCCCGCGAGCAGACGCCGATCGTCGATGCCCAGGGGACCGCGCTAGGCTCAGTCACCAGCGGTGGCTACGGGCCGACGGCCGGCAAGCCGATCGCCATGGGCTACGTCCCGGCGGCCTCGGCCAAGCCCGGGGCGGCGGTCAATCTGGTGGTGCGCGGCAAGCCGCTGCCGGCGTCGGTCGTCACCCTACCTTTCATCGCTCACCGTTATTACCGCGGCTAGGAGGCCTCATGGCGGAGATCCGTTTCACCAAGGAGCATGAGTGGATTCGCATCGAGGGCGACACCGGCACGGTCGGCATCAGCGACTACGCTCAGGGTCAGCTCGGCGACGTCGTCTTCGTCGAAGTGCCTGAGGTTGGGAAGAAAGTGTCCAAAGGCGCCCAGGCGGCCGTCGTTGAATCGGTGAAGGCGGCGAGCGAGGTCTACGCGCCTGTCTCGGGCGAGGTGACGGCAGCCAACGCCGCCTTAGCCGGCAATCCCGGGCTGGTCAACGCGTCGGCCATGGGCGACGGCTGGTTCTTCAAGCTCAAGCTGTCGAACAAGGCGGAACTCGGCGAGCTGATGGACGAGGCGGCATACAAAGCCTACGTGGCGGGTCTCGGCTGATGCGCTACCTGCCGCATACGGCGCAGGACCGCCGCGAGATGCTGGCGGCGATCGGTGCTGCCTCGGTCGACGACCTCTATCGCGATGTCCCGCATTCGGCGCGGCTCGGCGGCCTCGTCGACCTGCCGCGCCACCAGGGCGAGCTCGCGGTCGAACGCGACATAGCGGGGCTGGCAGCGAAGAACCGGCCGGCGGGCTCCATGGCCTCGTTCCTCGGCGGCGGCGCCTATCGTCACCATGTTCCGTCCAGCGTCGATCACCTGATCCAGCGCGGCGAATTCCTCACCTCCTACACGCCCTACCAGCCGGAGGTGACCCAGGGCACGCTGCAGATGCTGTTCGAGTTCCAGACCCAGGTGGCGCTGATCTCGGGCATGGATGTGGCCAACGCCTCGATGTACGACGGCGCCACCGGTGCGGCAGAGGCCGTGCTGATGGCCAACCGCGTCACGAAGCGCGCCAAGGCGCTGCTCTCCGGCGGCCTCCACCCGCACTACCGCGAGGTCATCGAGACTTATGGACGGTGGAGCGGCTTCTCCGTCAAGGCGGCGGCGGCCGACGTCTCCGGCGTCGAGGATCTGGCATCGCGGATCGATGCCGAGACCTCCTGTGTGGTCGTCCAGAATCCCTCGATCTTCGGCCGGATCCACGATTACGCCGCGCTGGCCGCGGCCGCCCAGAACGCCGGCGCCTTGCTGGTCGTGGTGGTGACAGAGGCCGTGTCGCTCGGCCTGCTCAAGCCGCCCGGTGAGATGGGCGCCGACATTTTCGTCGGCGAAGGCCAGTCGATCGGCAATGCGCTCAATTTCGGCGGGCCCTATGTCGGCCTGTTCGCGACGCGCGACAAATACGTGCGCCAGATGCCGGGACGGCTGACGGGCGAGACCGTCGACGCCGACGGAAGGCGCGGCTGGGTGCTGACCCTGTCCACTCGCGAGCAGCACATCCGCCGTGAGAAGGCGACTTCCAACATCTGCACCAACTCCGGGCTCTGTGCCCTGGCCTTCTGTATCCACCTGTCGCTGTTGGGCGAGGACGGCTTCACCCGGCTGGCGCAGATCAACCATGCCCATGCGGTGCAGCTGGCGGAGAAGCTCGGCGGGGTGAAAGGCGTCTCGCTGGTCAACGACTCGTTCTTCAACGAATTCACACTGAAGCTGCCCAAGCCGGCGTCAGAAGTCGTGGAGCGGCTGGTCGACAAGGGCGTGCTGGCCGGCGTGCCGGCCTCGCGTCTCTGGCCCGATCAGCCCGATCTAGCCAACCACCTGATCGTGGCGGCCACCGAAACCAACACCGAGGCGGAGATGGATCTTTTCGCCCGCTCACTGGCGGAGGTGCTGTGATGGACAAGTCGCAGGGCCGCACCGCGCGTCCAGATGCCGCGCCGGCGGCCGAGATCGTGACCGCATCGGGCCATCGCGGCCTGCAGACCGAAGAGAAGTTGATCTTCGAGCAGGGCGAGCCCGGTCGTACCGGCGTCGACCTGCCTGCGCCACCGAAGGTCGCCGACCGACTCAACGGCCTCAAGCGCCAGCGCCCGGTCGGCCTGCCCGGCCTGTCGGAGCCCCAGGTGATCAGGCACTTCACCCGGCTGTCGCAGAAGAACTACGCCATCGACAGCGGCCTCTATCCACTGGGCTCGTGCACGATGAAGCACAATCCGCGCCTCAACGAGAAGATGGCGCGGCTGCCGGGCTTGGCCGATATCCACCCGCTGCAGCCGGTGTCGACGGTTCAGGGGGCGCTCGAGCTCATGGACCGGCTGGCTCACTGGCTCAAGACTCTCACCGGCATGCCGGCGGTCGCCCTGACGCCGGGTGCCGGCGCGCATGGCGAATTCTGCGGGATGGTCGCCATTCGTGCGGCGCTTGATGCCAAGGGCCAGCAGAGCCGCAAGCGCGTCCTCGTTCCGGAATCGGCCCATGGCACCAACCCGGCGACAGCCGCCGCCTGTGGCTTTACCGTGGATGCTATTCCCGCCGACGATCGCGGCCGGGTCGATCTCGCCGCCTTCAAGGCGAAGCTGGGGCCAGACGTCGCGGCGATCATGCTGACCAACCCGAACACCTGCGGGCTGTTCGAGCCGGATATCGTCACCATCGCCAAGGCCCTGCACGAAGCCGGCGGCTACTTCTACTGCGATGGCGCGAATTTCAACGCCATCGCCGGCCGCGTGCGCCCGGCTGATCTCGGCATCGATGCCATGCACATCAACCTGCACAAGACGTTCTCCACGCCGCATGGCGGCGGCGGGCCGGGCTCCGGCCCCGTCGTTTTCTCGGAGGCGCTGGCGCCTTACGTCCCGCTGCCCTATGTGGTGCATGGCAAGGACGGCTTCCGCCTGGTCGAGGGCAGGGAAGGCAAGGCCGAGCCCCTCGGACGGCTCAAGACCTTCCACGGCCAGATGGGCATGTTCGTGCGGGCGCTGACCTACATGCTGAGCCACGGCGCCGACGGCATCCGCCAGGCTTCCGAGGACGCCGTGCTCAACGCCAACTACCTCCTGGCACGGCTCAAGGACGTGATGAGTCCGGCCTTCGACGGCCCATGCATGCACGAATGCCTGTTCGACGACAG
Organism: Alphaproteobacteria bacterium; assembly: GCA_016869415.1. Taxonomy (GTDB): domain Bacteria; phylum Pseudomonadota; class Alphaproteobacteria; order CACIAM-22H2; family CACIAM-22H2; genus VGEI01. The sequence goes on along the minus strand of VGEI01000010.1, from coordinate 16,590 downwards.
CTTCCTCAAGGACACCGGCGTCTCGACCCTCGACTTCGCGAAGGCGCTGATCGACGAGGGCTTCCATCCCATGACCATGTACTTCCCGCTGGTTGTACACGGGGCGCTGCTGATCGAACCGACGGAGTCCGAGACAAGGGCTTCGCTCGATGAGTTCGTCGGCTCGTTGCGCTCGCTGGCGACGCGGGCGAAGCAGGGCGAGGCGGCATCGTTCCATGCCGCGCCGCGGCTCACCCCGCGCCGTCGATTGGACGAGACCCGGGCGGCCCGTCAGCCGGTGTTGCGCTGGAAGCCGGCGGCTCCGACCCGCCAGGCGGCGGAATAGGACAACGAAAAAGGGCGCCCGTAGGGGCGCCCTGGTGACTGCTCGCGAAGAGAGCTGCGTGTCAGTTCAGCTTGCCGGGCAGCTCTTTGATGGCGGCGTCGATCAGCGCCTCCTGGCGGCCGGTATCGAGTCTGTCCGTGAGGATCTTGCGGGTCGCCGCCATGGCGAGGTCGACCGCCGCGGCACGGACGTCGGCGGTGGCCTGGGCCTCGGCCTGGGCAATGCGCTGCAGGGCGAGCTGCTCGCGGCGCTTCAGCGATGATTCGAGATCGGCCGCCGCCTGCTTCGACAGAGCCTCGGCCTCGGCCTTGGCCGCGGCGACGATGGCTTCGGCGTCCTTGAGCGCGTCGCGCTGTTTCTTCTGGTACTCGGCAAACAGGGCCTGCGCTTCTTCACGCAGCTTGGCCGCTTTCTCGAGATCGCTGCGGATCTTCTCCGCCCGGTCGTCGAGCAGCTGCGCCACGGCTTTCGAGCCCGGCTTCCAGACCAGCGCCACGAAGATGACGAAGGAGACGAGGACCCAGAATGTCGGATCGGAGAGCATCAGCCGCGCTCCTTCGCTGCCGCCGCCACGGCGGTGGCAGCATCTCCGGTGGTGATCGCCAGCCCGCCGAGCCGCTTGACCGCTTCGGCGGCGATTTCGGCGGCCGACGACTGCATCTCGGCCATCGCCTTGGCACGCGCCGTGGCGATGTTTGCCTCGGCGCTCTTGATCCGGGCCGTCAGGTCGGCCGAGACCTTGCCTTGACGTTCCCCGGACACCTTGGCGAGCGCCGCCGCCGTGTCACGCGACACGGTGGCGGCCTGGTTGCGGGCGTCGGCCAGGGCCTTCTCGTAGGCGGCAATGATCTTGTCGGTCTCGCTCTTCAGCGAGGCCGCACGATCGAGGTCGCCCTTGATCCGGTCGGCGCGCATCTGCAGAACCTCGCCGACCTTCGGCAGCGCCACCTTCGACAGCACCAAATAGAGTGCCACGAAGGTGAGCAGCAGCCAGACGAGCTGCGGGGCGAAGTCGCGCGGGTTGAGCTGCGGCATGCCGCCGCTGGCGGCAAGCGCCGGGCCCGCCGCGAGCGCAGCCGCGGCGATCAACAACCCTGCCACCATCGGCCGACCGGTCATTGGCAGTCTGCGTCCTGTTCTTAGAAGACGAACAGGATGAGCATGGCGATGACGAGCGCGAAGAGCGCGATCGCTTCGGTCAGCGCGAAGCCGAGCAGCACGTTGCCGAACACCTTGGGTGCCGCGGCCGGGTTGCGCAGGGCACCCGCGACGAAGTTGCCGAAGATGTTGCCGATGCCCACACCGACGCCGGCGAGGGCGATGGTGGCGAGGCCGGCGCCGATAAGCTTGGCGGCTGCTGGATCCATGGTGATGTTCCTTTCGCTGAAAGAGGGGTTCTAGAGAGGTGTCCGCGCTGCCCGTGTCTCAGTGATGCAGATGGATGGCATCGTTGAGGTAGAGGCAGGTGAGGATGGTGAAGACGTAGGCCTGGAGGAAGGCGATGAGGATCTCGAGGCCGGTCAGGGCCACGACAAAGGCCAGAGGCGCCCAGCCGCCGAGCACGCCCAGCGCGATGACGAAGCCGGCGAAGACCTTAAGCATGGTATGGCCGGCCAGCATGTTGGCGAAAAGCCGGACCGACAGGCTGACCGGGCGGATGAGGTAGGAGATGACCTCGATCACCACCAGCAGCGGCAGCAGCAGCTTAGGTACCCCGGCCGGAACGAAGAAGCCGAAGAAATGGAGCCCGTGCCGGGCGAAGCCGATCGCCGTGACGCCGATGAAGACCACGAACGCCATGGCGAAGGTGACGATGATGTGGCTGGTCGGAGTGAACGAGTAGGGCACCATGCCCAGCAGATTGGCCGCCAGGATGAACATGAACAGCGTGAAGATGAACGGGAAGTACTTCTTCCCTTCGTCGCCCACGTTCTCGCGGATCATGCCGGCGATGAATTCGTAGGAGAGCTCCGCCACCGACTGGAGGCGGCCGGGGATCAGCGCCCGCTGGCGCATGGCCATCGTCATCAGCAGTGTAACGACGAGGAAGGTCAGGACCATCCAGAGGGCCGAATTGGTGAAGGAGGCGTCGATCCCGCCGATCTCGACGGGGACCAGGCGCTTGATCTCGAACTGCTCCAACGGACTGCTGTTTGCCGCCAAGACCGTGCTTCCTTCTCGCCTCTCAGGACCCGTCCCGGTTCGCGGCCGCCGTGTACTGGCGGATCGCCCGGTAGGCATTCATCGCGCCGGCGGCGAAACCCAGGAGGATCAGCGCCACCAGCAGGAGCGGGGCCGTGCCCAGCCAGGTATCGAGCCACCAGCCCAGGAACCCGCCCACACCCACACCGGCGATCATCTCGACCATCACGCGGTAGGCCACGCCCAGTTCGCGCTGTGTCGACGTCGTCGCCGGCGGCCCGGAGCCCTTGCGGGCTTCGCGCAAACGGTCGTCGAGTTCGTCGAGCCGTTTCCGGTCGCCGTCCGTCTCATCCCTGTGTTTCATGGGAAAACGGTCGCCGCCCATTCGCGCGTGCACCCGGAATCGTCGTGGAAACGAGGCCCCGAGCGCCTCAAGCGGGGCGCAAGGTACGGGCGGGGGGAGGCGGTGTCAAGAACGCGAAGCTGAAGGGATTTCAGGACTTTAAGGACGACTCGGGGCGCCGTCAGGCCGTCGCCATCGCCTTGATGCGCTCGGCTAGGCGCAGATCGACCGAGACGAGCTGCGACACCCCCCGTTCGGCCATGGTCACGCCGAACAGCCGGTCCATGCGCGCCATGGTCAGGCGGTGGTGCGTGACCACAATGAAGCGTGTCCCGGTGGTGTCCGAGATGTGGTCGAGCAGCGTGCAGAAACGGTCGACGTTGGCGTCGTCGAGCGGGGCATCCACCTCGTCCAGTACGCAGATCGGCGCCGGGTTGGTGAGGAAGACGGCAAAGAGCAGGGCGAGAGCGGTGAGCGCCTGCTCGCCGCCCGAGAGCAGCGACAGGTTCTGCAGCTTCTTGCCCGGCGGGCTGGCATAGACCTCGAGCCCGGCCTCGAGTGGGTCGTCGCGGTGCGCTGGCGCGGGCTCGACCGGCACTGCCGGTGCCTGCCCTTCGGGCGTGCCTGGCGGCGGCGGGGGCGGCGGCGGGACGGCGAGGGCGAGATGCGCCCGGCCGCCGCCGAAGAGCTTCACGAACAGCTCCTGGAAATGCTTGTTCACCGTCTCGAACGCCGTCATCAGGCGCTCGCGCCCTTCGCGGTTGAGGCTGGAAATACCCTGGCGCAGGCGGGCAATGGCCTGGACGAGATCGTCCTTTTCCGCCTGCATGCCGGTGATCTGGGTCTCGAGCTCCTCGGCCTCCTGCTCGGCGCGCAGATTGACCGGGCCCATCGTGTCGCGCTCGCGGATCAGCCGCTCGAGACGGTTGGCGATCTGCTCCTTGCTCGGCAGCTCGTCACCGGGCTCGAGCCCGCCGATGCTCAATGTTTCCTCGGGCGCCGCGTCGAGCCGCTCGCGGATGCGGCCGGTCAGCTCCTGCAGGTCGTGCTCGGCCTGCTGCACGGCACCTTCGCAGCGCACGCGCTCCTCGCGGGCCGTGCCGTGCTCGGCCTCGACCGACTTGAGACGGCGATCGGCCTCCGAGACAGCTGTCTCGGCGGTAGCCAGGCGGTCGGCGTCTGCGTGGCGGGCGGATTCGGCGTCCTGCAACCGGGTGAGCAGCGCGGCGCGCTCCTCTGCGATCTCGGCGGGCCGCGCGGCGTGGCGGTCGCGTTCCTCGGTGGTCTGCGCCTGACGCTGCAGCAGCGATTCCAGCTGGCGGCGCGCCGCGTCCAGCCGTCCGGCCCAGGCCGTCGACTCGCCGGCGATGGCGGCGATGCGGCGGGTGCGGGAATCGGCCTCGCGGGTGAGGCGCAGCTGCGTGCTCTCGAGTTCGATCAGGTGGCTGCGCTGGCGACCGAGCTCGGCACGGTCCTGAACCAGTTTCTCGCGCGCCTCGGTCGGATCCGGCATCTCGACCAGACGCGCCGAGGCGGCGCTCAGGCGGGCCTGATGGTCGCTCAGGTCGGCCTGCAGGCGCTCGATCTGCTCAGCAAGGCCGGCGATGCGTGCGGCCTCGGCGGCGGCCTGCCGGGCCAACGTCGCCTTGGCTTCGCGGGTCGAGGCAAGCTCCGTGTAGAGCTTCTGGGCCGCATCGCGGGCTGCGCGATCGGCGGCCTGTGCCCCCTTGCTGGCGTCCTGTGCGGCGGTACAGCGCGTCCGCGCTCCCTCCGCCACTGCGGTGGCGGCCGTGCGGATACCGCCCAGCTCATCGAGCCGGTTGCGCTGGGCGAGCCGCGTGGCCGCGGCGCTGGGTGCGCCGGCGCGCATGGTGAAGCCGTCCCAGCGCCAGAGGGCACCATCGCGGCTGACCAGACGCTGGCCCTGGGCCAGCACCCGCGCGAGGGCGCTACCCTGGGCTTCGTTCTCGACCACACCGATCTGCGACAGACGGCGGGCGAGGGCGGCGGGCACCGTCACGTAGCGGGCGAGAGGCTCGGCGCCGGCTGGCAGCTCGAAGCCCGTAGCGCTGCTGTCGGCTATGCGCCAATGCACCGGCGCATCATCGTCGAGCGGGGCGGCGAGATCCTCACCGAGTGCTGCGCCCAGCGCCGCCTCATAGCCCGGGACGACAGTGATCTGATCGAGGACCGGTGTCCGGTCATGCGCGGCCGCGCCCTTGAGGACGGCGGTGAGCGCCGCGGCCTCGGCATCGAGACGAGCAAGGTCCGCTTCGGCCCGGCGCAGAACCTCGCGGGCCGCGTTCTCTTCTTCCTGGACGGCGCGCAGCTGGATCTCGACCGACTCCTGCTCAGCACGCGCGGCAGAAAGTGCCGCCTCGCTGCCGGCGACCTTCTCCTCGGCCGTGCGCAGCTGCGGGTCGAACTCGGTGGCAGCCGCTTCGATTCTGGCGCGCTCCGACCGCGTTTCGCTGAGGCGCGCGTCGAGACGGGCGGTGCGCCCGGTGAGCTCGCCGATCTCGCGGTTGAGCGAGGCCAGCTCGGCTTCGGTCTTGGCGACAACCTCGGTGGCCTGGGCCAGCGCGGCGTCGAGCGCTTCGACATCGGCGCGGGCGACGTTGAGCTCGCGATCGAGGGTTGCCGCGGCGTCGGCAGCACCGGCCTCCGCAACCTCAAGGTCGGCGCGTTCGGCGGCGAGCTTGGCCATCGCGGCTTCGGCGTCGACGGCCTGGGCCTGCTCGCGCACTTCGTCGGCCTGGATCTGGACGAGCCGCGCTTCGATCTCGGCCAGCTGCTGCTGGATGCGCGCCTCCTCGGCGTCGAGCTGTTCGCGGGCCAAGCCCAGCCGGGCCAGGCGTGCAGCGGCTTCGGCCTCAGCCTTGCGCAGGTCGGGCAGGACGCTCTGGGCGTTAGCCAGCTCCGTCGCGGCGTGCGCTGCGCGGCCGGCAATCTCGGCTACCGCGGCTTCCGCCTCGGTGAAGCGGCCGAGGGCGGCATCGCGCTGGGCCGTGGCGTTGTTCCAGGCGAGATGCAGGCTGATCGCCTCGGCGCGGCGGATCAGGTCACTCATGTTGCGATAGCGCGCCGCCTGGCGGGCCTGCTTCTTGAGCGCCTGATGCTGGGCATCGAGCGTGGTCAGGACATCGTCAAGACGTGCGAGATTGGCCTCGGCGGCTTTGAGCTTGAGCTCTGCCTCGTGGCGGCGCGAGTGCAGACCGGTGATGCCGGCGGCCTCCTCAAGCAGCACCCGGCGATCCGTCGGCTTGGCCTGGATCATGGCACTGATGCGGCCCTGGCTGACCATGGCCGGCGAATGGGCGCCGGTGGCGGCATCGGCGAAAAGCAGCTGCACGTCGCGGGCGCGCACGTCGCGCCCGGCGATGCGATAGGCAGAGCCTTGGCCGCGCTCGATGCGGCGCACGATGTCGAACTCGACCTGCTCGTTATAGGCCGCCGGCGCTTTGCGCGTCGCGTTGTCGACCAGCAGCGAGACTTCGGCGATGTTGCGCGGCGGGCGCGCCGTCGTGCCGGCGAAGATCACATCGTCCATTTCGCCGCCGCGCATCTGCTTGACGCGGTTCTCGCCCATCACCCAGCGCAGCGCCTCGACGAGGTTCGACTTGCCGCAGCCGTTCGGCCCGACGATGCCCGTCAGCCCGGGCTCGATCGACAGCTCGGTCGGCTCGACGAACGACTTGAAGCCGCTGAGACGGAGCTTGGTGAAGTACATGCCGACTTATTGCCTCAGTTGTCCTAGGAGCGGCCGGCCAGCGGCTTCAGCACCTTTTCGATCTCCTCGAAGGCGATCGAGCCGGCGTGCTTCTTGCCGTTGATGATCAGTGTCGGAGTCGAGCTGATCTTGAACTCGCGCTCGCCCTTGAGGCTCTGCTCGATCACCGCCGTCTCGACGCTCTTGTCCTGGAGGCAGGCGTCGAACGTGGCATCGCTGAAGCCGCCGAGGCGCGCCAGACGCTTGAGGTTCTCCTGGATCGCCTGCCCGTCATTGCCGCGCGCCCAGATGGACTGCTGGCGGAAGAGCACGTCGAGAAAGGAGAAGTAGCGCTCCGGCCCGGCGCAACGCGCCAGCATGGAGGCCCACAGCGCCGCGCGGTCCAGAGGGAAGTCGCGGTAGACGAACTTCACCAGGCCCTGGTCGATGTAATGCTCCTTGATCTGCGGCAATGCGCCGGTGTGGAAATTCGCGCAATGCGGGCAGGTCAGGGAGGCGTATTCGATGATGGTCACGGGGGCGTTCGGCGCTCCGATGACCATGTCGTCGCCTTCGCGACGTGGCGCGATGGCATCGCGCGAGGGTGCCGGCACGGGCGCGGCTGACGTCGCGGCCGGAGGGGAAGAGGGCGCGCTCGCCAACGGGGCGGGCGGAGGGGGCTGCGGACCAGGCCGGCTCGCCTGCCAGGCCGCAAGGCCAAGCCCGCCCACAACGGCGATACCGAGGACAGCGAACCAGATGTTACGGTTCATGAGCGATTTGCCTACCAGATGTTGTGGGCATCCTACCGAGTCGCTAGTGCGATTCTCAAGGCGAATTGCTTGCTTGAGGATAACCCGGCCAAGGGTTTGAGTCCGCCTATTTTTCCGACTTTCGCCGGGGGGCGAGGCGCCGGCCCAGGCGGCTCAAAGAGCGCCTCAGCTCCGGGTCTTCGACTCGCGAAACCTCTGATTCGATTTGCGGATCGGCCGGCGGCTCGGCTGGCGGCAGGGGTTTGCGGGCGCGGCGAGCCACCGGCGCCTGGACGAGCCGCAGGCGTTCCACGGCCGCGCCTCCGACGTAGGCGTTGATGCGCTCCAGCACCTGCGGCATGGCATGCTGCAGCGCCATGGCCGCGCCGCCGCTCACGCGCACGGTCAGCACGCCGCCCGCGAGTTTCTCCGGCAGCGACGAGTCGGAAAGGCCGCCGACGATCGTCGGCCATTCGGCGACGATGGTCCCGTAGACCCTGCCATGCTTGGCGAAGACGGCCTTGGTGACCTTGGGCAGGGTGGCGGCGAGGGCGCGCGGGCTCACGGGTGCCCCTCGCCGGATCGGCGGCTCAGCTTCCTGGCTGGCCGTGCAGGTTGTCGTGCAGCAGGTCTTTCCACGAGTTCGGCTTCGTCTTGATCGTGCCGACCTTGTACATGAAGTCGGCGATCTGCTGCAGCCCCTTGGGCACGGTGTGGAACTCGATATCCGGATCGTTGAGCATGGCGAGGATCTCCTCCGGCGGGGCGCGATCCTTGGTCACCCGCAGGTAGGTCTCCGCCGCCGCCTGCTTGTCCCTGGCGATCATCGCCGTCGCCTCGGCCAATGCGGCGTTGAACACGCCGTAGGCCCTGGGGTTTGCAGCTTTGAATTTGGTCGTGGCGGCGATGATGTTGAACGAGCCCTTGGTGCCGAGGATGTCGTAGGAGCTTGTCAGCTTGCGGATGCCGGGCCGCGCCAGCTCGCGATACTGGAAGGGCGGCGAGGTGAAGTGGTTGTTGATCTCGCCGGCCCCCGAGAGGAAGGCGGCGAGGCCGTCGGGGTGAGCCATCGACACGGTGAGGGAGTCGAGCCTGGCGTAGTTGGCGTCGCCGAACGTCTTGGCCGCGGCCATCTGCAGCATGAGGGCCTGGAAGGAAACTTTCACCGCCGGCAGGGCAATGCGGTCCTTCTCGCCGAGATCGCGGATCGACTTGATGCGTTCCTCGCGCGTGTTGAGGAACAGAGGCAGCGAGTTCAGCCCGGAGGAGCCCTTCACCTCCTGCGCCGTGCCTGCCGTCTTCGCCCAGATGATCGCCAGCCCGGGCGGGCCGAGGCAGACAAAATCGACCGAGCCCGAAAGCAGCGCATCGTTCATGACGTCGCTCGAGCGGAAGGTGTTCCAGCTCACCTTGAAATCGCCCAGGCCGGCGGCCCTCGCCTGCTTCTCGATGAGCTGCTGGTCCTCCATCAAGATCAGCTGGAGATAGCCGAGCCCGTACTGCTTGGCGACGCGAAGTTCGTTGACCTCCGCCTTGGCTGGCGCCGTGGCCGCGGCAGCAATGCACGCTGTGGCGAGCAGGATCTTGATCCGCATGATCGTCTCCTCCTGGGGCAGTTGATCTTGTTGGGCTGTCGTGCGGTCCAGGGGACCGCTGCCATCATGGCGCAAGCGCGCCGGGCCGTCGATGTGCTAGTGGAAAACCACGATGCCGGCGCGCGCCCGAACCGCCACAGCCGTCCCAGCCAAGGCCGGGCCCGATCCGGCCTGGCTGCTCGCTTGGTACGACAGGCACGCGCGGGTGCTGCCCTGGCGCGTCCGTCCGGGCAAGCGCCTGGACCCTTATCGGGTCTGGCTCGCCGAGGTCATGCTGCAGCAGACCACAGTGGTGACGGTCGGCCCGTACTACGCAAAGTTCCTGGCGCGCTGGCCCAACGTCGAGGCGCTGGCCGCGGCCCCACTCGACGACGTGCTCGGCGCCTGGGCCGGTCTGGGCTACTACGCGCGGGCCCGGAACCTGCATCGCTGTGCGCAAGCGGTTGTTGTACAGCATGGCGGCCGCTTTCCCGAGACAGAGGACGGCCTGCTCGCCCTACCGGGAATCGGCCGCTACACCGCAGCAGCGGTAGCGGCCATCGCTTTCGGGCGGCGTGCCGTGGTCGTCGACGGCAACGTCGAGCGGGTCATGGCCCGACTCTTCGCCATCGCTTCGCCACTGCCAAGGGCAAAGCCCGAGTTTTATGCAGCGGCGGAGCGGCTGACGCCTGACAAGCGGGCTGGCGACTACGCGCAAGCGGTGATGGACCTCGGTGCCACGATCTGCGTGCCGCGCAATCCCAAGTGCCTGCTCTGCCCGTGGAACGGCGCCTGTGCCGCGCACGCGGCCGGAAGTCCCGAGCGCTATCCGGTGAAATCGCCCAAGGCCAAGCGCCCGACACGCCGCGGTGTGGCCTTCGTGCTGATGACAGACGACGCGGTCTGGCTGCGCCGCCGTCCCGAGGATGGATTGCTCGGCGGCATGCTCGAGGCCCCGTCGACACCGTGGCGTGAGGCAAAATGGTCGCCGGGCGCAGCGCGCAGTCACGCGCCCGCCAGGGCCGAGTGGCATACGCTGCCCGGCAGCGTGACGCACGGCTTCACGCACTTCGCCATCGAGTTCACGGTATGGGTGGCACGCGCGACGGCGCGCCAGAAGGGCACCGACAAGGAAGGGGCGTGGTGTCGCACCGCCGATTTCGATCGGCTTGCCCTGCCGACCATGACCCGCAAGGTGCTTGACGCGGCGCTCGCCTTTCAGCCTGCGAGGCAGCCTGCGAGGGAACGCGCCAAACCGCGCATCATACCGAAATAGGCGTCCGGTCCCGGCGGCTGGTCGCTGCCGATATAGTCGAGCAAGCCGCGGCGCGCGGCCGACCCCTCTAGCACCGTGCCGACCACTGCGTTGTCGAATTGCGGCTCCGCGAAGACGCAAGCAGCCTTGAGGCGTTCGATCTTGCGCCGGATCTCACCCAGCCGCCGGGCTCCGGGCGCTCGTTCGGGACTGACGGTGACAGAACCCACAGCATTCAGCCCATACCGCTTCTCAAGGTACTGATAGCCGTCGTGGAAGACCACGAAGGGCACCCGGGCAACCGGGGCAAGCGTGTTCTTCATCTCCACGTCGAGTGCATCGAGGAGTGCAATGGTCGTCTCGGCATTGGCGGCGTAGCGAGCGCCGTTTGCCGCATCCACCTCGCGCAAGGTGGCCGCCATGGCGCGCACGATAGCCTTGGCGTTATCGACATCGAGGAAAATATGAGCGTCCAGCTCCACCGCGCCGGGTTTGTGCGTATGACTATGGCCGTGGTTATGGCTTTCCCATGCTCCGCCCTCGCGCGCCGGGAGCGCCTTCACCCCGGGCGCTCTGATCAGCGCCACTACCGTCGCCTTGCCGGCGAGTGCCGCAACCGGCTTGGCCAGGAACGTCTCGTAATCGGGTCCGACCCAGAAGACGACGTTGGAGGCATTCAGGGTGCGGGCATCCGAAGGGCGCAGGCTGAAGCTGTGGGGCGAGCCGGCGCCGCGGATGAGCGCGGCCGGCTCGCCGATCTCCGCCATCACCCCGGCCGCCAGCGACTGCAGCGGCAGGATGCTGACCGTGACCTTGGGCTGGGAGGCGGCTGGCGCCGTCCAGCAAGCCAGTCCCAGCGCCAGCCATGCGATGCTATACTGTTTCATCAATAACATTATAAAATAACATTTCTGGAGAGTCGAGATGGCCCGACGCCCGAGCCCGTTTCCGCGCAGCGGCCACGACCATGACCGCTGCGTCTCTGCAGCCCTGGCCGCCGCCGAGGCGGTCTGCGAGCGCCGCGGCGAGCGCCTCACCCCGTTGCGACGGCGCGTGCTCGAACTCGTCTGGGGTAGCCACAAGCCGGTCGGCGCCTATGCGCTGCTCGACAGGCTGCGGGACGACGGGCGCGGCGCGGCGCCGCCGACGGTCTACCGGGGATTGGAATTCTTGCTCGCCAGCGGGCTGATCCACCGTATCGAAACGCTCAACGCCTATGTCGGCTGCATCCATCCCGGCGAGACCCATGTAACCCAGTTCCTCATCTGCCGGACTTGCGGCACGGCGGCGGAGCTCGACGACCGGCGGCTGGGCGAGGCCATCGGCCGCAGCGCGGCCGATCACGGGTTCAGCATCGTCAGCCGGGTGATCGAGCTCAGCGGCGTGTGCGCCCGCTGTCAGAGCCGCGAGGGAGCGGCGGCTTGACCGTCGTTGACACCGCCCTGATCCGCGGCCGCGGGCTCGGCAAGAGCTTCGACGGTCGTCCGGTGCTCGAAGGCGTCGATCTCGCCGTCGCTGAGAGCGAGATCGTCACGGTCATCGGTCCGAATGGTGCCGGCAAGTCGATGCTGTTGCGCATATTGCTCGGGCTGGTGACGCCGGACCGCGGCACGGTGACGCGGCGGCCGTCCGTGCGTATCGGCTACATGCCGCAGAAGCTGATCGTCGACCCGACACTGCCGCTTCCCGTGCACCGCTTTCTCGCGCTCGGTACGCCGGAGAGTCCCGAAGCATTGACCGCGACGCTCGACGAGGTCGGCGCCCGCCATGTCGTCGACTCGCCGATCCAGGCCGTGTCAGGCGGCGAGTTCCAGCGTGTCCTGCTGGCGCGTGCGCTGCTGCGCGACCCCGATCTGCTAGTGCTCGACGAGCCGGTGCAGGGGGTGGATGTCGGCGGCCAGGAGGATCTCTTCCGTCTGATCTGCCGGATTCGCGACAGCCATGGTTGCGGCGTGCTGATGGTCAGCCACGACCTGCACCTCGTGGTGGCGGAGACCGACACGGTGGTCTGCCTCAACCGTCATGTCTGCTGCACCGGCAGGCCAGAGGTGGTGCAGGGCGACCCCGCTTACCTGGCGCTCTTCGGCGCGACCGCGGCCAGCGCCATCGCGGTCTACGCCCATCGTCATGACCACGAGCACGACGATGCCGGCCGCGTGAAGCCGGCGCACGATCATGATCACGCGGGGCACGACCACGCGCATCATCACCACGATCATGCCGGGCGCCGCCATGGATGATTTCATCGTCCGCGCGTTTCTCGGCGGTCTCGGTCTCGCCGCGGTTGCGGGTCCGCTAGGCTCGTTCATCGTCTGGCGGCGCATGGCTTTCTTCGGTGACGCCCTGGCCCATTCGGCGCTGCTCGGTGTAGTGCTTGCCCTCCTGCTCCATCTCAACCTGGTATTTGGCGTCGTCGCCATCTGCGCCGCCCTGGCGCTGGTACTGACCAGCCTGCAGCCGCGTGTGCGGCTGGCGGGAGACACGGTGCTCGGCATCTTCTCGCATTCGGCGCTAGCCTTCGGCCTTGTCGCCCTATCGTTTCTCGATACAGTGCGCCTCGATCTAATGGGTTTCCTGTTCGGCGACATCTTGGCCGTCACGGCCCTAGATCTACTGTGGATCTACGGCGGCGGCGCCTTGGTTCTGGCGACACTGGTTGCGCTGTGGCGACCGCTGCTTGCGGTGACGGTGGACGAGGAGTTGGCCCAGGTCGAAGGGCTGCCCGTCGAACGCCTGCGCCTAACCTTCGTGCTGCTGCTGGCCGTGGTTATCGCCGCGGCGATGAAGATCGTCGGGGCGCTCCTGATCACCTCGTTGCTTATCGTGCCGGCGGCGGCGGCGCGCGGCTTTGCCCGTACGCCGGAGCAGATGGCCGCCCTGGCGGCGGCCTTCGGCGGGCTGGCGGTAGCCAGCGGTCTGTGGTTGTCCGTGCAGTTCGACACCCCCTCGGGCCCGTCGATCGTCGTCGTTGCGGCGATCCTCTTCGCCTTCTCGGTCGTCCTGCGTCGGCGCGTCGCTTAGCGCCCGCCCTGGGCCGCGACCAGGCTGGCGGTCAGCAACGCCACTGCGCCGGTCTGGTGGAGAGCGGCAAGCCCGACCGGCACCTCGAGCAACAGCGTGCCGATCCCTAGACTGGCCTGCAGCAGGGCGACGACGAGCACGGCGTAGGCAGCACCCGTCGCGTCGTTGCGCGCCGCGCGCCAGTAGAGCAGCGAAAGCAGTGCCGTGGCCATGCCGAGGACGCGGTGATTGAACTGGACGGCGGCGGGGTTCTCGAACCCGTTCCGCCACCACGGCTCAAGGTCGAGGTAACCGGGTGGGATGAGGCTTCCATCCATCAGCGGGAAGGTGTTGTAGATCATTCCCGCGTCGTGTCCGGCGACGAAGCCGCCGGAGGCTATGGTGAGCAGCACCAGGCAGGAGAGGGCCAGGGCCCGGCCGTCGATGCCGCGCGTGTTCGGCCGCACCAGGTCGAGAGCGATCCACAGCACGGCCGCGAAGATCAGCAGCGCCAGCGCGAGATGGGCCGTGAGGCGGTAGGGGCTGACGCTGATCCGGTCGACGAGGCCACTTGCCACCATGTACCAACCGAGGGCGCCCTGCGCGGCGCCAAGCAGGAACACGACGCCGAGCTTCCAGGCGAGGCCGCTAAGAATATGTCCGCGCAGCAGAAACCAGAGAAACGGCAGCAGGAAGGCGGCGCCGATCAGCCGTCCCCAAAGCCGGTGGAGGTACTCCCACCAGTAGATCGCCTTGTACTCGGTCAGACTCATGCCGAGGTTCTTTTCGCGATACTCGGGGATCTGCCGGTATTTCTCGAACTCGGCCTGCCACTCCGCCTCGCTCAAGGGCGGCAGGGTGCCGGTGACCGGCTTCCACTCAGTGATCGACAGGCCCGACTCGGTCAGGCGGGTGATGCCGCCGATCACCACCATGGCGAAGATCAGCGCGGCGACGACGAAGAGCCATATGGCAATGGCGCACCGGCTGCTGGTCCGGGCCCGGATATAGGGGGCGGCATGGGTCATCCGGCGGTAACCATAATCCCTTGGCGTCCGCCGGGCCACCGCAGCGTGGCGGGAGGGTGCGATTTCACTATTGTCCCAGGCACGATGCAGCGGAGAGACCTGCCATGAACCAGACAGCCGTTCCGTTCGATGGCCGCGCCCGCTACGAGGCGCTGATGGATGTCGTCCGCAACCGCATGACGTCGCGGGCCTTCGACGGTTCTCACGTCGTGCCACGTGAGCACTACGAGCTGATCCTCGAGGCAGCGCGCCATGCGCCCTCGGGGGCCAACGCCCAGCCCTGGCACTTCATCGTGGTCACCGAGCCGGAGCTCAAGACCCGGATCATGGAGTGTTTCCGCGACGAGCAGATCCAGCGCGCCAAGTTGAAGATGAAATTTCCCACGCCGGACTATCGCGGCCTGGCGACGGCACCAGGTTTTATCGTGGTGGCCAGCGATTTCCGCTGGGCGAAGGCCTTCCCGGTACTCAACGAGGGATCGGCGCTGGATGCCATGTACAAGGAGAACGCCGAACGCATCCTGCTGCAGAGCGTGGCCGTTGCGACCATGGCGGCGCACCTGGCTGCCGCGTCGCTGGGCTATGGCGTATGGTGGGTCACGGCCATCGGCCAGCGCCTGGCGCAGGAGGCGATGAAGCCGTTGCTCGGCATCCCCGATCCGTTGTCGGTGCTCGACATCATGTGCTTCGGGCCGCCAGCCAAGCCGCCCTACAAGCGCTTCAAGAAAGAGCTGAGCGAGATCGTCAACTGGAACCGCTTCGATCCCGCGCACTTCATGAGCGATGCCGAAATAGACGAATGGATCGCCACCGGGCGCCACCGCATCATGTACCGCGACGCCGCCAAAGTGGACTAGGGGCGCGGCGGCCGGACTTGACGGGATGGCGATCCGGGGCAATCATACGTATACAAACAAACGGCCGGGGCGCCGCCCGGAGCCATTTGACCTCGCCGGCGGAACCCCGCCGCTATAGAGAGGGCGCATGAAGTCTGCCGCCATCCGCCGCGAGTCGCGGCAAGCCGCCGACGATTACCGCCTGGAGGACCAGGTCGGGTATCTGATGCGCCGCGCGCATCAGCGGCACACGGCGATCTTTCAGGACGGCATCGAGGCGCTGCAGCTCACCCCGACCCAGTTCGCGGCCCTGGCGAAGATCCGCGATCTCGGCCAGGTGTCACAGAATCAGCTCGGCCGGCTGACCGCCATGGACCCGGCGACGATCCAGGGGGTGATTCAGCGGCTGGATGCACGCAAGCTGATCGAGCGGCAGCCCGATCCCAAGGACCGGCGCTGCACACTGCTCAAGCTGACGGACGAGGGCGATGCCCTGGTGGCTGACGCGATTCGGCGTGCCCGCAAGATCACCGAGGCGACCCTGGCGCCGCTGTCCGCCTCAGAGCGTCAAGCGTTCCTCACCCTTCTGCGTAAACTGATTTGAGTTTTCCTTTGATGGATCTGAAGCTCACCCACGGCTTCGACTTTGCTGACCTCTATTCGCGCGATGGCCTGACGCGCCTCGACGGGCTGTTCATCGACGTACTAAGCGCTTCCGATGCAGCTCTGGCCAACCGGCTGCTGGCAGCACGGGCCGCACCGCAGGGCGTGGCGGGCAAGGACGAGAGCGAGCTGCTGATTGCCGTGGCGCCGCATCTCGAGAGCTTCATCGGCAAGCTCTTTGGGGTCGAGGACGCGGTCCGCGCCCTGGCCACCAAGGCCAACGCCCTGGCGCCGCTCTACGAGGTCAAGCGACTGTTCGTCCAGCGCGTCGCGGCGAAGAAATTCAAGGCCGAAGAAGCGGCATCGTTCGACCCCGCGGCATTGGCGGCAGCCATGAGGCTGACGGTCGACGGCCCGGACGACGAGCTGCCCTATGCGCGGCACGTCCTGGCCTGGCAGAAGAGCGAGGCGGCGAACGCGGCCCAACTGGACGCGGCGGCGCGCTACGCTGCCTGGGCGACGCTGAGTCCGGCCGGGCAAGAGAAGCACCGTGCCGGCGTGCTGTTCAAGGTGCCGCATAAGGTCGACCCGCAGAACCTGGTGCCTGTAGAGACCATCGAACACTTCGGCGTGCGCATGATGCGGCTGCCCGAGCAGCACTGGCGTCAACGCGAGGGTTTCGCGCTCACCGACCACGGCATGGATCTCAGCCACGCCCTCGACCAGATGAATTACTGCATCTGGTGCCACGCGCAGGGCAAGGATTCGTGCTCCAAGGGGCTCAGGGACCGCAAGACCGGCACGTTCCAGAAATCGCCCTTCGGCGTGACCCTCGCCGGCTGTCCGCTCGAGGAGAAGATCTCCGAGATGCATGCGCTGAAGGCACAGGGCTCGCCGCTCGGCGCTTTCGCGGTCATCGTCGTCGACAACCCGATGGTCGCGGCCACCGGGCACCGTATCTGCAACGACTGTATGAAGGCCTGCATCTACCAGAAGCAGGAGCCGGTCGATATCCCGCAGGCC
>VGEI01000009.1 GCA_016869415.1 Alphaproteobacteria bacterium | reverse complement strand
GGCGCCAAGCGCGTGTGCGGGTAGGGTGGCGAAGGCACCGTTGAAGGCGCCGACAGGCGTCCTGGCGGCGGCGGCAATAACGATTTCGGTCATTCAGGGCACTCCGTGGCGAAAGGAATTGACGCAGTCCAAGTCCCCCAAGGGGTTATAGACGTTGGCCGGAGGACGGGTCCAGCCAACGGGAAAGCGGCTGCCAGAGCGCCTCGCGGGCCTGGCTGCCGACCACCATGCCGATATGGCCCAGCGGCGGCTTGAGCAGCGTGGCGTGCGGCATGGCGCGGGCCAGGGCCATGGCCGAGGCGGGCGGCACGATACGGTCCTGCTCGGGGATGACGATGAGGGAGGGCAGCTTCAGAGCGCCGGGGTCGACCGGCCGGCCGCGCAGGCGCCACTCGCCGCGCGCCGGGGTGTTCTCGCCATACCAGCCGAGGATGCATTCGCGCGCCACCTTGGCGGCGAGCGGAATGCCGTCGTTGAGCCAGTCCTCGAGCGCCACGAACTCGCGGGCCTTGGCGGTGTCGGGATCGACCTTGGCGAAGCCGCGGAACTTGCGCGCGCCGAGGAACGGATCGAGCGCGAAGAACAGCGATTGCAGCATGTCGACCGGCAGCTCGCCGAGCGCATCGAGTAGCGGCAGCCACGGCGTCAGGGTGTTGGCCGTCGCGTGACCGAGATCGGCACGCTCCGCGTGGAAGTCCCAGGGCGTGGCGAGCAGGGCGAGTGCTGCCATGTCGGCGCTGCGGCTCTGGGCGAGGCCCAGCGCCAGGTTGCCGCCCATGCAATAGCCGATCACCCCCGGCTTGCGACCGCTGATCTCGATGACCTTGTCGAGCATGGCTGCCAGTCGGCCGACGACGTAGTCGCCGAGATCGAAGCGCCGCTCGCGCGCACCCGGCCGGTCCCAGTCGACCAGGAAGGGGCGAAAGCCCGCGCGACAGAGGAAGCGCAGCAGGCTGCGCTCACTGGTCAGGTCGAGGACATAGGCCCGGTTGACGAGCGACGGCACGACCAGCAGCGGCATCCCGTCCTCAGTCGCGCCCTCGATACCGGCGTAATCCCGCAGACTGGTCGTACCGTCGCGCCACACCGCCCGCGGCAGGCTTACGTCGCGCCGATAGGGATGCTTGCGATAGCGGCTGAGTCCGGTCTCGAACTCGTCAAGTCGGCGTCTGACTTCGCGGCCGACAGCTGTGGCGAGGCTATCGGGGTCGGCGGCTGCGAGGGCGGGCAGCAGCGCGTCCACCCGGGGGCGGAGCGACCGGTGCCACGGTTGTTCGGCCAGGCTTGCCAGCCCCGGCCCGCCCGTCGCGGGCGACCCGTTCCTCAAGAACGGCAAGGCGGCGGCGGAGCTCAGCCAGGTCATCGCCGCCATCGACAGGTGCAGCGGCAGCGGGCGCGGCCCCGCTCGGCGGGGGTGCTTGCTCTCTTGGGCGGTTCCGGTCATGGGTCTCTCGCGGCTTCAGGCCGGCAGCGGCGGCGGTCCAGAGCGACAGCCATCCGGCCGGCCCCATACTGGCCGACAGCTGGAGCAGCCGCCCCATCGTCTCGGTGAACTCGGGATCGGCGGCGAGCGCGGTCATCTGGTCCTGCCAGAGGTCGACGTAGCGCCGGGCAAGCTCGTCCAGATCGGGGGGCTCCGTCATCGGCCCCGACTATAGCGGCGGCCGGCCGGGCTTGCCAGCCGGGCCGTTCGCGGTGCAACATGCCCGAAAGCCGTTGTCCCGCCTTGTCAATTCGGCCCGGTGCCGGGAGGTCCCTGATGAACGAGACCGTCGCTGAAGACCGGCCCCCTCCGGTAAAGATCAAGAAATACGCCAACCGGCGGCTCTACAACACGGGCACCAGCAGCTACGTGACGCTCGACCACCTCTGCCAGATGGTCAAGGAAGGGGTCGACTTCGTCGTCCACGACGCCAAGACCGGCGAGGACATCACCCGCTCGGTGCTGACCCAGATCATCGTCGAGGAGGAGGGCAAGGGGCAGAACATGCTGCCGGTCAATTTCCTGCGGCAGCTCATCTCGTTCTACGGCAACAATCTGCAGGCCCTCGTGCCGGGCTACCTCGAGCACGCGATGCAGTCCTTTGCCCACAACCAGGAACAGATCCAGCAATACATGTCTTCGCTCGGCGGCCTGTTCCCCTTCGGGCAACAACTCGAGGAGATGGGCAAGCAGAACATGGCGCTGTTCCAGAACGCGATGAAGATGTTCACGCCCTTTCCGCTCAACAAGGCGCCGGGGGCCGCCCCGGGCGGCGGTGCTGCACCCAGCGGGGGCGACGAGGAAAGCGAGCTGCGGCGTCTGCGTCAGGAGCTGGAAGAGATGCAGCGCCGGCTCGGCGAGCTGTCGCGCAAGAAGACGGATTGAACCGGGTACGGTGTCAGCCGTGCCTGTCGATCGCCGAACGGGTCAATCGCCGGATTGAGCGGCGCGCGGCTCGATCATCTCGCTGGCCAGCCAGGGGCGCTCAACGCTCGGTTTGCCGAAATAGTAGCCCTGCAGATAGCCAACCCCGCGTTCGACAAGATGCGCGGCGTCCTCGGCTGTCTCGACGCACTCGGCGACGGTCTTCAAGCCGAAGCTGTCGGCCAGGCCCATCAGGGTACGCACGAAAACCTGATTGTCGACGTTGTCGGCGAGGTTCTTCACGAAGGAGCCGTCGATCTTCACCGTATCGACGGCGAGCGCGCGCAGATTGCGGAACGAGGTGAAGCCGGCGCCGAAATCGTCGAGGGCGACACGCACGTTGAGATCCCGTAGAGCGGAGACGAAACGCGCTGTCTCCTCGATGTTTTCCAGAGCGATCGTCTCGGTGAGCTCGACGATCAGGCGCGGCGCCGCGTGAGGATGGTTCTTCAGTGTGGAGCTGACCTGGCGGAGCCATGAGGAGTCCGAAGCCGTGACGGCCGAGATGTTGATCGCCAGCGAGATGTCGGGATAGCGGATGAGCTCGCCCAGCGCCAGGTCGAGGGCCCGGCGGTCGACCAGGCGCATCAGCCCGGAGCGCTCGACTACCGGGATGAAGGCGCCGGCGGCCACGATGGTGCCCGTCTCCAGGCGGAGGCGCAGCAGACATTCGTAGTGGTCGACGACATGCGTGCGTGAATCGACGATCGGCTGGTAGGCCAGAATGAGCCGGCCGGTCTTGAGAGCCGATTGAACTTCTTCCGAGAGGATGGCGGCGCGGCGGCGCTGGTCGCGCTGCTCCTCGGACTCGACGAAGCGCACGAAGCAGTTGCGGCCCGAGCGCTTGGCGTCCTGCAGAGCGAAGTCGGCGCGGCCCATCATCTCGGCGGCCGTGCCGCCATGCTCGCCGAAGGGCACGCCGCCGATCGACACGGTGGCATGCACCGGGCCGCTCGGGGTGACGATGGGGGTCTGGCGAACTGCCTGCAGGATCTTGCCCGCGGCGATGCCGATCGAGCCGTCGGGACAGCCGCTCAGCACGATGCCGAAGCGGTCGCCGCCGATGCGCCCGATGATGTCGGAAGCGCGCAGGCAGGCCTCGATGCGCTGACCGACGCCGACGATCAGCGCGTCAGCCGCGGCAGGCCCGAAGGCCTGCTCGATGCTGGTCAACTTATCGATGCCGACGACGAGATAGGCGCCGGGGATGCGATAGCGCGACGCCAGCGCCAACCCGTGCTGCAGGGCTTCCTTCAGACGGCCCTTGTTGTAGTGACCGGTGAGGTCGTCGAAGCTGGCGAGATACTCGAGCCGGGCTTCACGCTCCTTGCGGGCGGTCACGATGCGCAAGCTGCCGAGCACCCGCACCGGCCGGCCTTCCTGGAACTGGGCCGTGCCGCGGTCGCTCAGCCAGACGATCGTCCCGTCAGTGTTGCGCAGCCGGTACTCGCAGTCGAACTCCTGGTCACTGGCCGCATCGAAATGAGCCTGCAGCTCCTTGGAGCGCTGCGCCTGGTCGTCGGGGACGATGCGCGCCCGGAAGTCGCTGCCGCTGGCCGGCAGATCGCCGTCGCGGAACAGGGTGCTGATACGTCCCGACCAGCTGATCTTGTCGGAGCGAAGGTCCCAATCGTAGGTAGTGTCTCCCGCCGCCGCGATAGCCTGGGCGGCGGCCAAGGCGGCCCGCAGTCGCGCGTGATCTTGCTGCTCGTCATCCATTGGCGCGGCCGGGTGCCTCTTCGTGTCCTACCGCAGGGGCCCCTGACGCGTCCCGGGGCCGGCAATTCGAAACGAGACCCTAACGTTCGGAACTTAACAAACTCTAAACCATGCACAGGCTCAGGCGGCCCGCTTCAGACAAACCCCGACCGTCTCAACCATCTGATCGATATGGGATTTTTCGACAATCAGGGGCGGCGACAGAGCGATGATGTCTCCGGTTACCCGGATGAGCAGGCCGTTTTCGAAGCAGTCGACGAAGATGTCGTAGGCCCGGGTTCCCGGCTTGCCCGTCCGAGGCTCCAGCTCAATGCCACCAACCAGCCCGATGTTGCGCAGATCGATGACATGGGATCTGCCGCGCAGCGAATGGATGGCCTCCTGCCAATAGCCGGCCAAGCCCGCCGCCCGCTCGAACAGCCCCTCATCCTGATAGAGCTTGAGCGTGGCCAGGCCCGCCGCCGCGGCCAACGGGTGACCCGAATAGGTGTAGCCATGGAACAGCTCGATGCCGTCCGGGCCCTTCATGAAGGCCTCGTAGATGCCCTTGCGCACGAAGACAGCCCCCATTGGCACGGTGGCATTGGTGATGCCCTTGGCCACCGTCATGAGGTCCGGCTGCACCTTGAAATGCTCCGCAGCGAAGCTGGCGCCGAGCCGGCCGAAGCCCGTGATCACCTCGTCGAAGATCAGCAGGATGCCGTGCTTGTCGCAGATCGCCCGCAGGCGCTCGAGATAGCCCTTGGGCGGCACCAGCACGCCGGTCGAGCCGGCAACCGGCTCGACGATCACTGCGGCGATGGTCGAGGCGTCGTGCAGCTGCACCAGCTTCTCCAGCTCGTCCGCCAGATGCGCGCCGAATTCCGGCTGGCCTTTGCTGTAGGCATTGCGCTGCAGATCGTGCGTGTGCGGCAGGTGGTCGACATGGCCGAGCAGCCCGCCGGCGAACTGCTTGCGGTTGGGCGAGATGCCGCCCACCGAGATGCCGCCGAACCCCACGCCGTGATAGCCGCGCGCCCGGCCGATAAGGCGCGTTCGCGTCGGCTGGCCGTTGGCCTGGTGATAGGCCAGCGCGATCTTGAGCGCGGTGTCGACGGCCTCGGAGCCGGAATTGGCGAAAAACACATGATCGAGATCGCCCGGCAGCATGGCTGAAAGCTTCGCGGCGAACTCGAAGGCGATCGGGTGGCCCATCTGGAATGCCGGCGCGAAATCCATGCGCGCCGCCTGCTCCTTGATCGCCGCGGTGATCGGCTCGCGGCAATGGCCGGCATTGACGCACCACAGACCCGACGTGCCGTCGAGGATCTTTCGGCCGTCGACGGCCGTGTAGTGCATGTCCTTGGCGCCGGCGAGCAGACGCGGCTTGCGCTTGAACTGCCGGTTCGCCGTGAACGGCAACCACAGTGCGTCGAGGTTATTGGTCTCGGCGTCGAGACGGACGGCTTCAGACATGACGAGCTTCCTGGCAACGGAGCCCCTCATTCGGGGCGAGGAGTGGACCGTAGCACGGCCGCATCCGAGAGGGACCACCCTCGCCGGCATGGCAGGGTATAGTTAAAATTGTAAATAAACCAGTTCATGCCCAGAGCCTCAGGCCAAATTTATTGTTTACCATCAATTTTCTCAGCCAGGCCTTCTAGATAATATTTTGTTAAAAGTTTATATGTATTGTCGTATTTAGTAGAAGAGGGCGAACTGCCTCATGGCCAACCCGGTGGCCGTCTCCGCGATCCAGATCGAGCCGCCTGTCCGGCGTGCCACGCACGAGAGCGGTTCCCCGCGCGTCTCGGCGAACACCCCTCGTCTGCGTCCAGCCTATCTGCGTCTTGCCTACGAGGCTCGTCCCGACGCCACGTTCGAGGCGCGGGCACGCGCCTATGAGGCGCAGCGCCGTGCGGCCGACGACGACCGCCGCGCCCTCGACGACGAGAGCGAAGTCCTGCGCGATGCCGGCCGCCGCAAGGCGCCCGCGTTGCTCGGCTTTTCGGCTCAGCTCTTTGCCCAGGAGGGCCTGTCGCCGGGCCTGCACTTCGAGAACTTCCCACCGGCCATCGCCGCCTATGCCCAGGCAGCCCGGCACGGCGATCCCGCGTTAACCAACGGCTCCTCGCTGCGCATCCTCGTCTAGTGCCGCAGCGTTGACGGCCCGAAGCGGCGGGCCGTAATCTGATCCTTCAATCACAACAAAGAACGCCGATGCGCCCCCCGCGTCCGCGTCTGCTGGGAGTCTTCTCATGATCCAATTCCGTTTTGCGGCTCTGGCGTTTGCGGCCTTCAGCGCGACGATGCTTTTAGGCGCCGATCCCGCGCAGGCCTGCTCGAACCGCGGCCAGCTCGACGACATGTACTGTGACGAGAACAGGGATCTGGTCGCCGATCTGCCGACCGACCAGCGCCGTTGGAAGAATCCCAGCGTCCTCGTCTTCGCCTACACGCCGGTCGAAGACCCGGCGGTCTACGAGAACATCTTCAAGCCCTTCACCGAGTACCTAGGCAAGTGCACGTCAAAGCGGGTCGTGTATTTCCCGGTGCAGTCGAACTCGGCCGAGATCGAGGCCATGCGCTCGGGCCGCCTGCATGTCGCCGGCTTCTCGACCGGCCCGACGGGCTTCGCCGTGAACATGGCCGGCGCCATCCCCTTCGCCGCCAAGGGCACGGCCCAGCAGGTGCGCGGCTATCACCTCGCCTTCGTGGTCAAGGCGGATAGCCCCTATCAGAAACTCGCCGACCTCAAGGGCAAGAAGGTGGCCCATACCGCGCCCTCGTCGAACTCGGGCAACCTCGCGCCGCGCGTGCTCTTTCCCGAGCAGGGCCTGGTCCCGGACACGGACTACAAGCCGCTCATGTCGGGCGGCCATGACAAGACCGTGCTCGGCGTGGTCGCCGGCGACTATGACGGCGGGCCGGTGGCCTCCGACGTGCTCGAGCGCATGATCGTGCGCGGCACCGTGAAGCAGGAGCAGATCCGGGTGATCTACAAGAGCCAGGTCTTCCCGACTTCGTCCTTCGCTTACGCCCACGACCTGCATCCGGACCTGGCGAAGAAGCTGGTGCAGTGCTTCTACGATTTCCGCTTCACGCCGGAGATGACCAAGGAGTTTAACGGCGACGACCGCTTCTTCCCCATCACCTACCAGAAGGACTGGGCGGCGGTGCGCAAGGTGGCCGAGGAGACGGGTACGCCGTTCAACAAGGCAGCCTATGAGCGCGAAGCGGCCCGCGAGGCCGAGGCAGCGCGCAAGAAGGCGGAAGAAGCCGCCAAGCCCAAGCAGTGACCGCCTCAGGCGCCACCAACGGCGCCGCGACGAACGGGAGCGGGCAAGCCGGGTCGGCCGGCACCCGCTCCCTTTCCATTCGCGGCCTGACCAAGGAGTACCGGCGCGGCACGCCGGTGCTCAAAGGCATCACGCTCGACGTCGCCGGCCAGGGCATCACGGCTATCATCGGCCCCTCGGGCACGGGGAAAAGCACGCTGATCCGCTGCATCAACCGCCTGGTCGAGCCAACCGAGGGCGAGATCTGGTTCCAGGGCATCGACCTTGCCCGGCTGCGCGGCAAGGCCTTGCGCGAGGCGCGGCGGCGCATTGGCATGGTGTTCCAGGAGTACAACCTGGTCGAACGCTTGTCGGTGATGGAGAACCTGCTCTGCGGCAGGCTTGGTTATGTCAGCCCTGTGCGCGCCTGGTTGAGGCGCTTCGCCCAGGCGGACATCGACCGCGCCTTCGAACTTCTCGACATCGTCGGCCTCAAAGGATTCGCCGGCCAGAGGGCCGATGCCCTGTCGGGCGGGCAGCGCCAGCGCGTCGGCATCGCCCGGGCCGTCATGCAGCGCCCGGATCTGCTGCTGGCCGACGAGCCGACCTCGTCGCTCGATCCCAAGACGTCGGTGGAGATTATGGAGCTGATGGCCGACCTGACGGCGCGCAACGACATCCCGGTCGTCCTCAACATCCACAACGTCGAGCTGGCCAAGCGCTTTGCCGTGCGCATCGTCGGCATGGCCGGCGGCCATGTGGTCTTCGACGGCCCGCCCGGCGACCTGCGCGATGAGCACCTGAAGCAGATCTACGGCGGCGAGGGCTGGCTCGAGTGAACAGCGCCCCCGCCCTGCCCGCCGCCAGCCGGGAGAACCCGTTCCCGGTGCGCTGGACGACGCGCGCCGTCTGGATCGGGCTTGGTCTCTACGTCATCTATGCCGCCGCGCGGCTCGAGCTGACCTGGGAACGGTTCGTCTTCGGGCTAGGCAACGGCGGGCGCTTCCTCGCCCGTATGGTGCCGCCCGATTTCACCAAGATGGACCTGCTGTGGAAGGGCCTGTCCGAGAGCCTGGAGATCGCCGTCATTGCCACCGTCTTCGGTGTCATCCTGTCACTCCCCGTCGGCCTCGCCGCCTCGCGCAACCTGATGCCGGTCTGGGCGACCTGGCCGGCGCGGGCCTTCATCGCGCTCTGCCGCTCCTTTCACCCGGTGATCGTCGCCATCCTCTTCGTCAAGGCCGTCGGGTTCGGCGCGATCGCTGGCATCCTGGCGCTGATCGTCGCCTCAGTCGGCTTCATCGCCAAGTTGTTCGCCGAAGCCATTGAGGAGATCTCGCTCAAGCAGGTGGAAGCGGTGCGCGCCACCGGCGCCTCGTTCATGAACGTGATCTTCATGGCCGTGGTGCCGCAGGTGCTGGCACGCTTCACCGGCTTCGCCACCTATCAGCTCGATTCCAACCTGCGCAACTCCACCATGGTCGGGATCGTCGGTGGGGGCGGCATCGGCAGCACGCTGTTCACCGCTTTTCAGAAGTTCGACTACGACTTCGTTCTCACCATCCTGCTGGCCATCATCGCCATTATCTTCGTGGGCGAGATTCTGGCCGGCTGGATCCGCAGGACCTTTCAGTAATGATCGCCGACCAGCGCCGCTGGGAACGCTTCACGCCGCAGGAGCGGCTGCTGCGCTTCACCTTCTATCTGGTGGCGGTCGCCGCCTTCATGGTCTCGGTGCAGACCGTCGATGTCATCCCGGAATTCCTTTACGACGCGCCCGAGCAGGTCGTGGACCTGTTCGCCCGCATGTGGCCGATGGACTGGAAGTACTATCCCAAGTCCGTGCACGAGGCGTTGATCGAGACCCTGCACATCGCCTCCCTCGGCACCATCCTGTCGCTCGCCCTGGCCCTGCCGGTCGGCATCCTCGCCGCCCGCAACGTCGTGCCGGTGGCCGCGATCAACCAGCTTGCGAAGCTGATCCTCGTCTCCTCGCGCTCGGTCAATTCTCTGGTCTGGGCGCTGCTCTTCGTCGCAATCTTCGGGCCGGGTGCGCTCGCCGGCACCCTGGCCATCGCCTTCCGCTCCATCGGCTTCGTCGGCAAGCTGTTCGGCGAAGCACTGGAAGAAGCGCAGCGCGGGCCGGTCGAGGCCCTAACCGCCGCAGGCGCGCCCTGGCCGAGCGTCTTTCTCAAGGCCTACTGGCCGCAGGTGCAGCCGGCCTTCTGGTCGATCGCGCTCTTCCGCTGGGACATCAACATCCGCGAGTCGGCCGTGCTCGGCCTCGTGGGGGCCGGCGGCATCGGCGTGGCGCTGGATACGGCGCTGACCCTGCTCTACTGGGACCAAGTGGCGGTGGTGCTGCTGACCATCTTCGCCGTCGTCATCCTGGCCGAGATCATCGTCACCACCATCCGCAGTAGGATCATCTAGCGAACAGCCCGGCCTGTCGGGACGCAACACTTTCTTAACCTTCGTGGGGGAGCCTTCGCCCAGGGTCGGGCATAGCGTTGGGAGAGAGCGTGCCTCAGGCGTTGACCCGTATCGCACCTGAATTGCTGCCGGTCCCCTACAACCGGCCGGCGGTACCTGCGCTTGTGCCCGAGCGCCCGGACGCGCTCCGTGCCGAGCCGCCGCGCACCGAAGTCCACTACTCCAGCCGCTACGGCCGGACCGGCGAGTCGCCGAACGCCTCGCTCAACACGGCGGCCTTCGCCACCCAGCAGCTCGTCGAAGAGGCGCGCTCGCCGGCCCTCCTGCTCATGCGTCGTGGACCGCTGCTCGCCGGCTACGGGACCTACGCCACAACAGCGCAGCAGACCGACCCGAACCGTCCGCGACCCGGACAGAAGCTGGACGTCTCGGCCTAGGAGTTACTCCGCCGCGGCGGGCTGGGCGATCTTTTCGACCCTGGCGGCGCAGTACTTGAACTCGGGGATCTTGCCGAACGGGTCGATCTGCGGGCTGGTCAGGATGTTGGCTGCCGCCTCGGCGTAGCAGAACGGAATGAAGACCATGCCGCTCGGCACCGCCTCGTCGATGCGTACCGAGAGCTCGATGGCGCCACGACGCGTCGAGACGCGGATGACATCGCCGCCGCGCACGTCGAATCGGCGCATGTCCTTGGGTGACAGGCAGGCGATGGCCGCCGGCTCGATGGCATCGAGTACGGAGGCACGGCGCGTCATGGCGCCGGTGTGCCAGTGCTCGAGCTGCCGGCCGGTAGTCAGCACCATCGGGTACGCGGCGTCGACCGGCTCGCCGGGCGCCGTGTATTCCGCCGGCACCAGCTTGGCGCGCTTGGTCGGCGTGGGGAACTGGCCATCGCCGAAGACGATGTCCTGGCCCGGATCGTCGGGGCCGGCGCAGGGATAGGTGACGACGCTTTCACGCTCCAGCCGGGCCCAGGTGATATTGGCAAGCGACGGCATGGCCTGCGCCATCTCAGCGAAAATGTCGCGCGGGTGGGCGTAGCTCCACTTGAGCCCCAAGCCGCGGGCAATCTCCTGGATCAGCTCCCAGTCCTGGCGCGCCTCGCCCGGCAACGGCAGGGCGATGCGGCCGAGCTGCACCTGGCGGTTGGTGTTGGTCACCGTGCCGGTTTTCTCCGGCCAGGCCGAGGCTGGCAGCACGACGTCGGCGTAGTACGCCGTCTCAGTCAGGAAGATGTCCTGCACCACCAGATGCTCAAGCTTGGCTAGCGCCTCGCGTGCGTGATGCGCGTCGGGATCGGACATCGCCGGGTTCTCGCCCATCACGTACATGCCGCGGATCTGGCCGGCGATGGTGGCGTTGACGATCTCGACCACGGTGAGGCCGCGCTTGGGCTGGATCGGGGCGTTCCACAGTTTCTCGTAGCGGGCGCGGATTTCGGCATTCTCGACCGACTGGTAGTCGGGCAGGAACATCGGGATCAGGCCGGCGTCCGAAGCACCCTGCACGTTGTTCTGGCCGCGCAGCGGGTGCAGGCCGGTTCCCGGACGACCAACCTGGCCCGTGACCAGCGCAAGAGCGATCAGGCAACGTGCGTTGTTGGTGCCGTGGATGCTCTGAGAGATGCCCATGCCCCAAAAGATGATCGAGGCTTCAGAGCGGGCGTAGAGCCGGGCGACCTCGCGGATCACATCGGCCGCAATACCGCACTCGGGCTCCATCTTCTCCGGCGTGAAGTCGCCGATATGCGCCCTGAGCTTGTCGAACTCGTTGGTGTTCGCCTCGACGTACTGCCTGTCATAGAGCCCTTCCGTGATGATCACGTTGAGCATGGCGTTGAGCAGCGGCACGTCCTTGTTGGGCTTGAACTGCAGCATGTGCGTGGCGTGGCGCTTGAGCGCGTGGCCGCGCGGATCCATGACGATCAGCTTGGCGCCGCGCTTCACCGCCTGCTTGAAGAAGGTGGCGGCAACCGGGTGGTTCTCGGTCGGGTTGGCGCCGATGACGATGATCACCTCGGCGTCCTTGGCCGCGGTGAACGGCGCCGTCACCGCCGCGGTGCCGATCCCTTCGAACAGGGCAGAGACCGAGGAGGCGTGGCATAGCCGGGTGCAGTGGTCGACGTTGTTGGTCTGAAAGCCGGTACGCACCAGCTTCTGGAAGAGGTACGCCTCCTCGTTCGAGCCCTTGGCAGAGCCGAAGCCGGCCAGCGCGTTGCCGCCGTGCTGGTCGCGGATGCGCTTGAGGCCGGAGGCTGCCTTGGCAAGCGCCTCCTCCCAGGTCGCCTTGCGGAAATGCGTCCAGGGGTTGGCCGGATCGACCACGTCGTCTGCGTGCTTAGGCACGCCATCCTTGCGGATCAGCGGCACGGTCAAGCGCTCGGCGTTGTGCACGTAGTCGAAGCCGAAGCGGCCCTTGACGCAAAGCCGGTTCTCGTTAGCCGGGCCGTCGCGGCCTTCGACATAGAGCAGCTTGTCGTTCTTGACGTTGTAGGTGAGCTGGCAGCCGACACCGCAATAGGGACAGACGCTGTCGACCTTGCGGTCCGGCTCCTCGGCTTTGACGCCGCCGGCATCGAGCAGGGTCGCCGGCATCAAGGCACCTGTCGGGCAGGCCTGCACGCATTCGCCGCAGGCCACACAGGTGCTATTGCCCATCGGGTCGTCGAAGTCGAAGACGATCTTCTCATGATGGCCGCGGCCGGCCATGCCGATGACGTCGTTGACCTGGACCTCGCGGCAGGCGCGCACACACAGGTTGCAGTGGATGCAGGCATCGAGATTGACCCGCATGGCCACATGGCTGGGATCGGGTGCGGGCGCGGTACGCTCCTCGAAGCGACTGTCGTCGACACCGACGTGGTCGGCCCAGCTCCAAAAGCGCGAATCCGGATCGTGCGCCACCTCGCGGCCGGGCTGGTCGGCCATCAGCAGCTCGAAGACCATCTTGCGTGAGGCCTTGGCGCGCTCGCTGGCGGTCTTGACCTTCATGTCAGGCGTCGGTTTGCGGATGCAGCTGGCGGCGAGGACGCGCTCACCCTCGACCTCGACCATGCAAGCGCGGCAATTGCCGTCGGCGCGGTAGCCGGGCTTAGGCGAATAACAGAGATGCGGGATCTCGGTGCCGCGGCGGTTGGCCACCTGCCAGATGGTCTCGTCCGGCCGGGCCTCGACCTCGACACCGTCGAGCAGGAACTTGACCGGGTTGCTCATTGGACGTCCCCGCGGAAATGCTTGAGCACGGACTTTACCGGGTTTGCGGCCGCCTGACCCAGACCGCAGATCGAGGCATCGGTCATGGCCTGCGACAGCTCCTGGATGAGGGGCTCGTCCCATTTCGGCCTGGCCATCAGCTTCACCGCCTTCTCGGTGCCCACACGGCAGGGCGTGCACTGGCCGCAGCTCTCGTCCTCGAAGAAGCGCATGAGGTTGAGCGCCACGTCCTTCATATTGTCCTTGTCGGACAGAATGACAACCGCATGCGAGCCGACGAAGCAGCCGTATTGCTCGAGCGTGCCGAAATCGAGCGCCAGGTCGCCCATCGCGGCTGGCAGGATACCGCCAGAGGCGCCGCCGGGCAGGTAGCCCTTGAAGGTGTGCCCCTCGAGCATGCCGCCGGAGAACTCCTCGATCAGCTCGCGCACCGTGACGCCCGCCGGCGCCAGCTTGACACCGGGATTCTTGACACGGCCGGAAACCGAGAAAGAGCGAAGCCCCTTGCGGTCGCGCCGGCCGTGGCCGGCGAACCAGGCGGCACCTTTCTCAACCAGGTCGCGCACCCACCACAGGGTCTCGACGTTCTGCACCAGGGTGGGGCGGCCGAAGAGCCCGACCTGCGCCACGTAGGGCGGTCGGTGGCGCGGCAGGCCGCGTTTGCCTTCGATGCTCTCGATCATCGCCGACTCTTCGCCGCAGATATAGGCGCCGGCGCCACGACGCAGATGCACACGCGTGGCTCTGGTCAGTCCGGCCGCCTCGACCTTGGCGATCTCGGTCCGCAGCATGGCGCGAATCTGCGGATACTCGTCGCGCAGATAGATGTAGACGTCCGCAGCCTCAACGATCCAGGCGGCAATCAGCATGCCTTCGAGGAAGCGGTGCGGATCGATCTCGAGGTAGTAGCGGTCCTTGAAAGTGCCGGGCTCGCCCTCGTCGCCGTTGACGCACATCAGGCGCGGGCCGGGCTCCTTGCGTACCAGCTGCCACTTGCGTCCCGTGGGAAAACCGGCGCCGCCCATGCCGCGCAGGCCTGAATCGTCGACCGCCTTGATGATCTCGTCGCGCGTGCGCTTGCTGTCCAGCGCCTCGCGCAGGATCTTGTAGCCGCCATCGGCGCTGTAAGCCTGGAAGTCCTTGCCCGGCTTGGCCGCGTGATGGTCGTGGCGGGCCAGGGCCCGATCGATCGACGCCGGAGTTGCCTTGAACACCTGGTCGTGGCCGACTGCGCAGACCGGAGCGCGGTCGCAGGCTCCCATGCAGGGAGCGCGCAGCACGCGGACCTTGCTCTTGCCGCCATGCTTGGCCTCGAGCGACTTGAGCAGTTCGGCGCTGCCGAAGAGCTCGCAGCTCAGGCTGTCGCAGACGCGCACCGTCACGGGCGGCGGCGCGTACTCGCCTTCGCGCACCACATCGAAATGGGCGTAGAAGGTGGCCACCTCGTAGACCTCGGCCTGGGCCAGCTTCATTTCGTAGGCCAGCGCCGCCAGATGCGCCGCCGAGAGATGGCCGTACTTGTCCTGAATGAGATGCAAATGCTCGATCAGCAGATCGCGCTGGCGCGAACGTTCGCCCAACAACGCCTGAACCTCGGCCAGAGCCTGCGGCTCAAGCTGCCGCCCTTTGGGCGTCGGTCGCGGCCTGCCATTCCCCTTGCGGGGCTGCGCGTGCTTACGGATGTCTGCGGACGTGCTCATGGACCAACGAGGTTCTCGGCCGAATACCGCATTTTGTATACCAGCGCTGAGGCAGCTTCAAAGCACTCAAGACAGCGGATTCGTCTTCAGAATCCGAAGAGGTCTTCGAGCGGCCCCTTGGGCAGCGGCACGAGGAACCAGATCTCGAACATGACAAACAGCACCAGCGACACGCCGATGCCGATGGCGGCGCCCTTGGGCAGCGCGTAGCGGCCGAAATACCACATGAAGAGCGCGATATAGATCGCCGAGGCGACATAGATGCCGATCCAGCCGACGAACAGGACGTAGACGGCGAGCGGTATCAGGACGGCCAGAACCTGGCGGAAAGCCTGCTTGGTGACGAAGGTCTTGGGCGCGCCCTTGCTTGAGATGGCGCGGGCCAGATTGACCAGGCTCGATATGGCGATGATCAGGCCGATATAGAACGGGAAATAGCCCGCGGCCGGTCCGTCCTCGCGCCAGCGGAAGCCAAGCCGTGTGCTGTCCATGATGATGATCGCAGCCAGGACCAAACAGAACACGGCCACCGCGATATCCATGGTGCGTATCGATACGAGGCTCGGTCCCTCGCCGCCTTTGTCGTCGTGCATCGCTCCGCGTTCTCCCTGGTCCTTGCCGTAGCCGCCGCGCCGATCCTCTGATTGAGGACCGGCGCGGGGCAGTGGCCGTCAGTTCGTGGCGAGGAAGCCCGCCTCTTTCATCAGATCGTGGTGCAGCTTGTCGTTCGCCTCGACCCACTTCTTGAACTGGTCTCCCGTCATGAAGGTCTGGTTGAAGGCGCCGTCCTCCATGAACTTCTTCCAGTCGTCAGTCGCCATGACCTTCTTGAACAGCTCGACGTAGTAGTTGACCTGAGCCGCCGTGACGCCCGAGGTGGTGAAGACACCGCGCAGCATCTGGTATTCGACGTTGAGGCCCGACTCCTTGCAGGTCGGGATGTCGCTCCACGCCATGCTGCTGGTGACCTTCGCCGTGTAGACGCTACGCTTGGCGTCAAACAGGCAGAGCGGCCGGAGCGCTCCGGCCTTCCACTGCGAGACCGCCTCGATCGGGTTGTTGACCGTGGAATCCACGTGCTTGCCGACGAGCTGCACGGCCACCGCGCCGCCGCCCGCGAACGGTACGTAGGTCAGCTTCTTGCCGCCAGTCAGCCGCTCGAGCGCCACCGTGATGATCTGGTCTTCCTGCTTCGAGCCGGTGCCACCCATCTTGAACTGCTTGTCGGAGCCGCCCTTGATGGCGTTCAGGTAGTCCTGCGCCGTTCTGTAGTTCGTCTCCGCGTTGACCCAGAGGACGAACTGGTCGAGGGCGAGCATGGCGACCGGAGTAAGATCTTTCCAGCTGAACGGCGTGCCGGTCGCCATCGGCGTGGTGAACAGATTCGATAGGGTGATGACGATCTTGTGTGGATCGCGCGGGCTTGCCTTCATGTCGAGGAAGCCTTCGGCGCCGGCGCCGCCCGCCTTGTTGATGACCACCATCGGCTGGGGCATGAGGTTGTGCTTGGTGACGACGCCCTGGATGAAGCGCGCCATCTGGTCCGCACCGCCGCCGGTTCCAGCGGGGATGACGAAAGTGACTGCCTTAGTCGGTTGCCAGGCTTGTGCCGCGGCCGGTGTAACCGAGAAGGCCGTGGCGAGCGCGCCGACGGCAAGGCCGGCGACAGTCAGAAATTTCGAAGCATGTCCGGTCATGTTTCCTCCTCCAGTGCCAAAAGGTCCAACGACTTATTGCTTTCGCTTGCCCACAGCCTAATGGCGCGTAGATCGCCCGTCGACTCCCGATTGCTTATGCGGCCTTCGCGGCCCGCATCTTATCCAACACCCAGCTGATCACCGGCCAGAGCAGGAGAATGAGGCCGAGGCTCATGATCGAGCCGACCAGACCGTTCGACCAGAAGATGGTGACGCTGCCCTGCGAGAGCAGCATGGCCTGGCGGAAGGAGCTCTCCGCCATGTCACCCAGCACGAGTGCCAGGACGAAGGGCGGCAGCGGATAGGACAGCTTGTTGAAGCAGTAAGCGACGATGCCGAAGCCAACCATCATCCACACGTCGAACATGGCGTTGTTGATGGTGTATGCGCCAACGGCGCAGATCACCATGATCACTGGCGCAATGATGCTGAAGGGGATGCGCAGGATCGCCGCGAAGAGCGGCACGCAGGTCAGCACGATCATCAGCCCGACCAGGTTACCCAGGTACATGCTGGCGATCAGGCCCCAGACGAAGTCTTTCTGCTCGACGAAGAGCAGTGGGCCGGGCTGCAGTCCCCAAATCAGCAGACCGCCAAGCAACACGGCCGCTGTGGGCGAGCCGGGGATACCCAGGGTCAGCATAGGGAGCAGCGCGCTGGTGCCGGCCGCGTGGGCCGCCGTCTCCGGCGCCACGACGCCTTCGAGCTCGCCCTTGCCGAAGCGCTCGCCGTTCTTGGAGAAGCGCTTGGCCAGGCCGTAGCTCATGAACGAGGCCGGCGTGGCGCCGCCCGGGGTCACCCCCATCCAGCAGCCGACGACGCAGCTGCGCACGAACGTGATCCAATAGCGCGGCAGCTTCTTCCATGCCTCGATCACCGCGTTCAGCTTGAGCTTGGCGTGGCTGCCGGAGAAAGCGAGGCCGCTTTCCATCGAGGCCAGGATCTCGCCGATGCCGAACAAACCGATCACGGCGGTGAGGAACTTGAATCCGGTCAAGAGGTCGGTGATGCCGAAGGTCATGCGCAGCTGACCGGTCACCGTGTCGAGGCCGACGGAAGCCAGCCCGAAGCCGAGGCACATCGAGGCCAGAGTCTTGAAGGCGGATCCCTTGCCCATGCCGATGAAGCTGGCGAAGGTCAAGAACTGCACAGCGAAGAACTCCGCCGGCCCGAATTTCAAGGCGAACTTCGCAACCAGCGGCGCCAGGAAGGTAATCATGACGACGGCAACGATGGCGCCGACGAACGACGAGGTGAACGCACCGGTCAGCGCCTCGTCCGCCTTGCCTTGCTGGGCCATCGGATGGCCATCAAACGTGGTCGCGACGGACCACGGCTCGCCGGGGATGTTGAAAAGGATCGAGGTGATGGCGCCGCCGAACAGGGCACCCCAGTAGATGCAGCTCAACATGATGATCGCCGAGGTCGGCGACATCGAGAAGGTCAGCGGCAACAGGATAGCGACGCCGTTGGCCCCACCCAGGCCAGGCAGGACGCCGATGATGACCCCGAGCAGGATGCCCACGATCATCAGCATGAAATTGAAGGGGCTGAAAACGACGTAGAAGCCGTTCAACAGCGATGCAAGCTCTTCCAACGCTCCCCCCAATCGCTTGATCGGCGACCGCTCAAGCCTGCCGATACGCCTGGGTGGTTCTTGCACCGCCACCCGTATTTGGTATACAGAATACTCGCCTAAGAACGAATGTAAAGCCCAACCGGACAGACACCGGCGCGTCATGCCGGATTTCGCCGGAACGCGGCGCCCGAGGGAGAACCAGGAAGCAGTCGATGACGGCACTCAAGCTAGCCGTGCAGCCTATCGAGGCAGAGCCGAGCTTCCGGGACCGCGCCTATGCGTCGTTGAAGCAGGCCATCACCACGATGGACATCTACGCCTCGCGCGAGCCGATCCGGCTCGACGAGCGCCAGCTCTCACAGGATCTGGGGATCAGCCGCACACCGATCCGTGAGGCGCTTAACCGCCTCGAGCAGGAAGGCTTTATCCGCTCGATCCCCCGCAAGGGCATGTTCATCGTCCGCAAGACGAAGAAGGAGATCCTCGAGATGATCGCCGTCTGGGCGGCGCTCGAGAGCATGGCCGCGCGGCTCATCACCCAGAACGCCTCGGACGAGGAAATCGCCACGCTGCGAAGGCTCTTTGTCGAGTTCCAGGGGCCGAAGCACAAGCCCAGTGCGCATATCGACGAGTACTCCGAAGCCAACGTCCGCTTTCATCAGGCGATCGTCAGCCTGGCGAACAACAAGCTGCTGACAGATACGATGGAGAACCTCTTCATCCATATGCGGTCGATCCGCCGCAAGACGATCGGCGAGAACGATCGCGCCGAACGCTCGATCATCGACCATCTGAACATCATCGAAGCGCTGGAGAAGCGGCAGACCGAGCGAGCCGAGCAGCTGGTGCGCCAGCACAGCCTCGACCTCGCCACTCACGTTGAAAAGCACGTCGACTACCTGGATTGAGACGGCGCGCGGCTTGCTGCCGCACGGTCACGATCCCAAGAACATGGCGGCCATCAGCCGCTGAGAGAAACGAGTTTGGAGGAGAAGGCCATGGCCGAAGGTACGAGTAAGCAGGGAGGGGCGCCCGAGCAGGAGCTGACGGATGGTTTTCATCTGATCATCGACGCTCTCAAGCTCAACGACGTCAAGACGATCTACGCAGTGCCCGGGATCCCGATCACCGACTTCCTGCGCATGTCGCAGGCCTCCGGTATTCGCGTACTCTCGTTCCGCCATGAGCAGAACGCCGGCTACGCCGCAGCCATCGCGGGCTTCCTGACCAAGAAGCCCGGCATCTGCCTTACAGTTTCGGCCCCCGGCTTCCTCAACGGCCTCACCGCCCTCGCCCACGCCACGACCAACTGCTACCCGATGATCCTCATCTCCGGCTCGTCCGAGCGCGAGATCGTCGATCTGCAGCAAGGCGACTACGAGGAGATGGACCAGCTGGCCGTCGCCAAGACCATGTGCAAGGCGGCGTACCGTGTGCTGCACGCAGCCGATATCGGCATCGGCATCGCCCGCGCCATCCGCTCGGCCGTCTCGGGCCGCCCCGGCGGCGTCTATCTCGACTTGCCGGCCAAGCTGTTCGGCCAGGTGATGAATGCCGAAGCTGGCAAGAAGTCGCTGGTCAAGGTGATCGACCCCGCCCCGGCGCAGATCCCTGCCCCCGACGCGGTCAAGCGCGCGCTCGACGTGCTCAAAGGCGCCAAGCGTCCTCTGATCATCCTCGGCAAGGGCGCCTCCTACGCCCAGGTCGACGACCTGGTCCGCCAGTTCGTCGAGAAGAGCGGCGTGCCGTTCCTGCCGATGAGCATGGCCAAGGGCCTGTTGCCCGACACGCATCCGCAATGCGCGGGTGCCGCCCGCTCGACGGTACTCAAGGACTCCGACGTCGTCATGATGATCGGCGCGCGGCTCAACTGGCTGCTCTCGCACGGCAAGGGCAAAACCTGGGGCGACGCGCCGAAGAAATTCATTCAGATCGACATCGAACCCAAGGAGATGGACAGCAACGTTGAGATCGTCGCCCCCGTGGTCGGCGACATCGGCTCCTGTCTCACCGCTTTCCTCAGCGCCATGGGCAGCAAGTGGGACGCCCCACCGGCTGAATGGACAAACGCCGTCAAGACCAAGCGCGAAGAGAACGTCGCCAAGATGGCGCCGCGCCTGATGAACAACAACGTGCCGATGGACTACCACGGCGCGCTGGGTGCGCTGCGCACCATCATCAAGGA
This sequence comes from Alphaproteobacteria bacterium, assembly GCA_016869415.1. Classification (GTDB taxonomy): domain Bacteria; phylum Pseudomonadota; class Alphaproteobacteria; order CACIAM-22H2; family CACIAM-22H2; genus VGEI01. The sequence continues at coordinate 5,750 of VGEI01000009.1, read as the reverse complement.
GCGGCCGGAGACCATCCTGGTGAACGAGGGTGCGAACACGCTCGACCTCGCCCGAGGCATCATCGACATCTACAAGCCGCGCAAGCGGCTCGATGTCGGCACCTGGGGCATCATGGGTATCGGCATGGGCCAAGCGATCGCCGCCACAGTCGAGACCGGTAAGCCGGTACTCGCCGTCGAGGGCGACAGCGCCTTCGGCTTCAGCGGCATGGAGGTCGAGACGATCTGCCGTTACAAGCTGCCGGTCTGTGTCGTCATCTTCAACAACAACGGCATCTACCGCGGCACCGACGTCAACAAGGCGAGCGACGATCCGGCGACGACCGTGTTCGTCGCGGGTGCCCGCTACGACAAGATGATGGAGGCCTTCGGCGGTGTCGGCATCAACGCCACCTCGCCCGACGAGCTGAAGCGCGCCGTCAATGAAGCGCTCGACTCCGGCAAGCCGACGCTGATCAACGCGGTCCTCGATCCGGCTGCCGGCAGCGAGAGCGGCCGTATCGGCAATCTCAATCCGCAGAGCGCGCTGAAGAAGAAGTAAGCCGCCTTTCAACGCAACGACCAGCAATCAAGGAGCAGTGGGGGAGACCATGGCCGCGAAGAAGAAAACCGCCAAGAAGAGCCCGAAGAAAGCCGCCAGGAAATCCGCGCCGAGGAAGACCGCGAAGCCGGCGAAGAAGTCGCCGGCGGCGTCGCGCAAAGCGGGCATGCCCAAGCCGACGAACAAGCCCTTCGGCCAGGCCGGCAAGGCGCTCGACGGCGTGCGCATCCTCGACTTCACGCACGTTCAGTCCGGCCCGACCTGCACCCAGCTGCTGGCCTGGTTCGGCGCCGACGTGATCAAGATCGAGCGGCCGGGTGTGGGCGACATCACGCGCGGCCAGCTGCGCGACGTGAAGGACGCGGACAGCCTCTACTTCACCATGCTCAACCACAACAAGCGCTCGATCACCATCGATTCGAAGAACCCCGAAGGCAAGAAGGTCATCGACGCGCTGATCAAGCACTGCGACGTGCTGGTGGAGAATTTCGCCCCGGGTGCGCTCGACCGCATGGGTTTCACCTGGGAGTACATCCACAAGCTCAACCCGCGCATGATCGTCGCCTCGGTCAAGGGCTTCGGCCCCGGGCCTTATGAGGACTGCAAGGTCTACGAGAACGTTGCCCAGTGCACCGGCGGCTCCGCTTCGACCACCGGCTTCCTCGACGGCCCGCCGCTGGTCACCGGCGCCCAGATCGGCGATTCGGGCACCGGCCTGCATCTGGCCCTGGGCATCGTCTCGGCGCTCTACCAGCGCAACCGCACCGGCCGGGGCCAGCGCGTGCTCTGCGCCATGCAGGACGGCGTGCTCAACCTCTGCCGCGTCAAGCTGCGCGACCAGCAGCGCCTGAAGCACGGCCCGCTCAAGGAATACAGCCAGTTTGGGCAGAACATCCCGTTCGGCGATGCCACGCCGCGCGCCGGCAACGATTCGGGCGGCGGCCAGCCGGGCTGGATCATCCGCTGCAAGGGCTGGGAGACGGACCCCAACGCCTACATCTACTTCATCACCCAGGCGCCGGTCTGGGAGGCGATCTGCGACGTGATCGGCGAGCCGACCTGGAAGACCGATCCCAACTACGCCACCCCGCCGGCCCGGCTGCCGCGTCTGAAGGCCATCTTCGAGCGTATCGAGCAATGGACCATGACCAAGACCAAGTTCGAGGCTATGGACATCCTCAACAAGTACGACATCCCCTGCGGCCCGATCCTCTCGATGAAGGAGATCGCGGAAGACGAGTCGCTGCGCAAGACCGGCACCGTCGTCGAGGTCGATCACCCGACACGCGGCAAGTACCTGACCGTCGGCAACCCGATCAAGCTCTCCGACTCGATCTCCGACGTGAAGCGCTCGCCACTGCTCGGCGAGCACACCGAGGAAGTGCTGATCAAGGAGCTGGGCTACACCAAGGACCAGGCGATGGCCCTCAAGGCAGCCGGCGCGATCTGATCGTCAGTTCCCGGTGCCACGGGGGGCCACCCCCGAGCACCGGGCCCCACGAAAAATAAAAGGGGAGAGAAATGCGTATCGTCGTTCACGGCCAGCAGGCCTTCGGCAAGGCTGTCCTCGAGGCGCTGCTCAAGCGCGGCGACAACGTCGTCGCCGTCTACGTCGCACCCGACAAGGAGGGCCAGAAACCGGACCCGCTGAAAGAGGCGGCCCTCGCCGCCAAGCTGCCGGTCTTCCAGCCCAAGTCTTATCGCAAGCCGGGCGAGGTCTACGACCAGTTCCGCGCCCTCAAGCCTGACCTGCAGGTCATGGCCTATGTCACGCTGTTCGTGCCCTCGGAGTTCCTCAACATCCCCACGCACGGGTCGATTCAGTATCACCCGTCCCTCCTGCCGCTGCACCGCGGCCCCTCCTCGATCAACTGGCCGATCATCCAGGGCCGCACCGAGACCGGCCTGTCGATCTTCTGGCCGGATGACGGGCTCGATACCGGCCCGATCCTGATCCAGAAGAAGACGCCGATCTCCGACGATGATTCTCTTGGATCGGTGTACTTCGACCGTCTGTTCCCGCAGGGCGTGGCTGCGATGCTGGAAGGCGTCGACCTGGTCAAGGCCGGCAAAGCGCCGCGCGTCGAGCAGGACCATTCCGAGGCCACCTACGAAGGCTGGTGCACGCCGGAAAGCGGCCGCATCGACTGGGCGCGGCAGGGCTTCCACATCCACAATCTGGTGCGCGGCTGCAACCCGGCACCCGGCGCCTGGACGACGAACGGCGGCAAGAAGATTCAGATCTTCGAGACCAAGAAGATTCCGGCCGTCGATCCCAAGGGCATCGGCGGTGCCATGGGTCAGGTCATGGAGATCGACGCCGACGGCTTTACCGTCGCCTGCGCAGACGGGCGCATCCGCGTCCTGCGCTGCCGCGGCGAGGCCGGCAAGGTGACGGGCGCCGAACTCGCCGCCGCGGGCGGCGTCAAGGTCGGCGACAAGCTCGGAAGCTGAATTTCAGACAGTCCTCAGGGGAAGAAACCTATGCGCAACCCGGCCGAACAGCACGCCAAGCCCAAATCGGACATCGAGATCTCGCAGGCCGCGACCATGCGGCCGATTATCGACGTGGCGAAGGAGAAGCTCGGCATCGACGCCAAGAATCTTGAACCCTACGGCCATTACAAGGCCAAGGTCTCGCTCGACTACGTCAAGTCGCTCCGCGACAAGAAAAACGGCAAGCTGGTCCTGGTCAGCGCCATTACCCCGACGCCAGCCGGCGAAGGCAAGACCACGACGACCGTCGGCCTCGGCGACGCGCTCAACCACATCGGCAAGAAGGCGATCATCTGCCTGCGCGAGCCCAGCCTCGGCCCCTGCTTCGGCGTCAAGGGCGGCGCGGCCGGCGGCGGCTACGCCCAGGTCGTGCCGATGGAGGACATCAACCTCCACTTCACCGGCGACTTCCATGCCATCGGTGCGGCCAACAACCTGCTCGCCGCCCTGGTCGACAACCACATCTATTGGGGCAATGAGCTCGGCTTCGACCAGCGCCGCGTCACCTGGCGCCGTGTGCTCGACATGAACGACCGCGCGCTGCGCGAGATCACCTCCTCGCTGGGCGGTGTGGCCAACGGCTTCCCGCGCCAGGACGGCTTCGACATCGTCGTCGCCTCGGAGGTCATGGCAATCTTCTGCCTCGCCACCTCGCTTGAGGATCTGCAGAAGCGCCTGGGCAACATCATCGTCGGTTACACCCGCGACCGGAAGCCGATCCGCGCCCATCAGTTGAAAGCCGCCGGACCGATGACCGCGCTGCTCAAGGACGCACTGGCGCCCAACTTGGTGCAGACGCTGGAGAACAACCCCGCCTTCATCCATGGCGGCCCGTTCGCCAACATCGCCCATGGCTGCAACACCGTGCTGGCCACCACAACGGCCCTTAAGCTCGGCGACTACGTGGTCACCGAGGCCGGCTTCGGCGCCGACCTGGGGGCGGAGAAGTTCTTCGACATCAAGTGCCGCAAGGCGGGCCTGCGGCCCGACTGTGCCGTGCTGGTCGCGACCATCCGCGCCCTCAAGATGCACGGCGGTGTCGCCAAGGAAGACCTCAAGAAGGAGAACCTGGAGGCGCTCAAGAAGGGCCTCTCCAACCTCCAGCGCCACGTGCAGAACGTGCAGAAATTCGGCGTGCCGGCGGTGGTCTCGATCAACCGCTTCAGCGCCGACACCCCGGCCGAGATCGAGCTGGTTAAGAAGGCTTGCTCCGACCTCAACGTCGAGTGCTTCATGGCCGATCACTGGGCCGGCGGCGGCGCGGGCGCAGCCGACGTGGCCCGGGCCGTGGTCAAGATCTGCGAGGCCGGCACCTCGAAGTTCAAGCCGCTCTACCCTGACGAGATGCCGCTCTGGGACAAGATGAAGACCATCGCCCAGCAGATCTACGGGGCGGCGGACATCACCGCCGACAAGAGCATCAAGGACCAGATCGCCGGACTGCAGACGGCCGGCATGGGTAATTTCCCGATCTGCGTCGCCAAGACCCAGTACAGCTTCTCGACCGATCCCAACGCCAAGGGTGCGCCCTCCGGCCACACCATTCCGATCCGCGAGGTGCGCGTCTCGGCGGGTGCGGAGTTCCTGGTCTTTATCTGCGGCGAGATCATGACCATGCCGGGCCTGCCCAAGGTGCCGGCGGCCAACTCGATCGAGGTCAACGCCGAGGGCAAGATCGTCGGTCTGTTCTGATTCGAAATAGACGCCTCAGAAGAGAAGGCCGCCCTACTCGGGCGGCCTTTTTACTTTCAACGACTTCGCTTGCACCCGCTCTGTCACGCGGTATCGGCGGAGGAAAAAAGTGATCTGCTTAGGCCGGGTAATCGCCTTGACTCCATCATCACGCGGCGCGAGGCTTGAAAGGTTCACGGAGGCTTGTGGCCCAGGCGAACGCAGCGGCAATGCGGCCGGTTGAAGCGCCGGGCAGCTTCGTGAGCGAGGCTCAACACTGCGGATGGGAGGCCACGCGCATGGAAACTCCACCGGGCCAGTGTCGAAGGCTCCGCCAGGATGCGGAGCCACAATCCGTGTGAGCGGTGACACCCCCTGGCCAGGGACGCTCTGGATTGCCGACAAATCGCGAGCGATAGCGAAGCGGAAATCCCATCCGGCCAGATGGTGAACGGAAGCTTCGAATAAAGTCCGCTCTTGGAGCGGAACGGCTTAGGCCGATAGAGAGCCCCGGTCCCTTGGGTGGGACGGGGCTCTCGCGTTTTTTACCTCGCTAGCTGGTTGGCCGTTCGCAACGCCGCCAGATCTGCGGCGGAAGTTGCGCAACCGCCGCCCGATCCGCGCCGAGACGCAGGTGTACCGTGGTCTCGTTTCGCAGGACCATGAATACCGTCTGGCCCGAGGCCGGCTCCGGTGCCGGAACGACATACTCGAAATTGTGACGCGAGTAGATTCCCTCGAGACGCCTCCCGGCCGGCGTGGTGACTCGCGCGCCGTCGATGGTCAGATGGCGGCCGTCGGGCGCACACCAGTCGCCATCAATGGCATCCGCCAGAGCCGGGCCCCATACGAGGCAAGACACAAGCCCAAAGCTCCAGCCAGCCGTCGCCAAGATCTCATTCCCGCAAGCTCCCCACCCCGGCATCACGCCGGTTGAAGCGAAGCTTACATTGGCAGATCGGTCCCGTCTTGCAGGGTCGACGTGCGGCCTATTCCATGCTGTCGCCGCCGCCCGTATCCCACCCCGACGGCTCCTCGCGGT
>VGEI01000008.1 GCA_016869415.1 Alphaproteobacteria bacterium | reverse complement strand
CGCGGGTTTTGTCTTTTGTCTCTATATTTCAAGCTCTTGCAGTGAAGCGGAGCATGGGGTCGACCGAGCCATGAAAGTGCTCGCCTGCAACAGCAACCGGCCTCTGGCCGAGGCGATCTGCGCCTATCTGAATCTGCCGCTGACCAAGGCGAGCGTGCGCCGCTTCGCCGACATGGAAGTGTTCGTCGAGATCCTGGAAAACGTCCGCGGCGAGGACGTCTTCGTTGTCCAGTCGACCTCCTATCCGGCCAACGACCATCTGATGGAACTGCTGGTCTCGATCGACGCGTTGCGCCGCGGCTCGGCCCGGCGCATCACCGCGGTGATCCCCTACTACGGCTACGGCCGGCAGGACCGCAAATCCGGCCCGCGCACGCCGATCTCCGCCAAGCTGGTCGCCAACCTGATCACCGAAGCCGGCGCCGACCGCGTCGTCACGCTCGACCTGCACGCCGGCCAGATCCAGGGCTTCTTCGATATCCCTACCGATAACCTGTTCGCCGCCCCCGTGTTCGTGAAGGACATCAAGGAGCGCTTGAACGGCAAAGATCTGGTCATGATCTCGCCGGACGTCGGCGGCGTGCTGCGCGCCCGCTCGATTGCCAAGCGCGTCGATGGCGATCTCGCCATCGTCGACAAGCGGCGCGAGCGCGCCGGCGTGTCCGAGGTGATGAACGTCATCGGCGAGGTGAAGGGCCGCACCTGCATCCTGGTCGACGACATCCTGGATTCAGGCGGCACGCTGTGCAACGCCGCCGAGGCCTTGATGGATCACGGCGCCGAATCGGTCTCGGTCTATTGCGTGCACGGTGTTTTCTCGGGCGGGGCGGTGGCGCGAGTCACCTCCTCGCCGATCAAGTCGGTGGTCATCACCGATTCGATCATGGCGACCGAGGCGGTGCGCCTGGCGCAGAACGTGCGCCAGCTGAGCATCGCCCCGCTGCTCGCCGAGGCGATCAAGCGCATCAGCGAGGAACGCTCGGTCTCAAGCTTGTTCGACTGACATCACGAGTTTTGCAACGGCGCGCGGCACCCCTGGAGGCCGGCGCCATCTTGAGGAAGAAGGAGTAGAGAGATGGTCAACGCAACCAAGATCGCGGCAGAGCCGCGAGAGCGGGCTGGGAAAGGGGCCGCCCGCGCCGCACGTCGCGCCGGACGCGTTCCCGGCGTGATTTACGGCGAAAAGGCCCCGCCGACCCTGGTCGACATCGATCCGAAGTTCCTGATGGGCGAGCTGAAGAAGCCCGGCTTCTTCACCCGCGTCTTCGACGTCGACGTGAAGGGCAAGGTGCAGCGCGCCCTGGCGCGCGACGTGCAGTTCCATCCGGTCACCGACCGGCCGGAGCATATCGACTTCATGCGCGTCGGCGAGCACACCCGTATCCGCGTCGGTATCCCGGTCAAGTTCCTGAACCAGGACAAGTCGCCGGGCCTGAAGCGCGGCGGCGTGCTCAACGTCGTCCGCCACACCATCGAGGTGTACACCAACGTCGACAAGATCCCGCAGCAGATCGTGGTCGACCTCGACGGGCTCGACATCGGCGATTCGGTGCACATCAACGCCGTCAAGCTGCCGGAAGGCGTCAAGCCGACCATCCAGCGCAACTTCACCATCGCCGCCGTCGCCGCACCGTCGGTGCTCAAGACGGCCGAGGAAGAGGCCGCCGAGGCCGCTGCCGCGGCAGCAGCCGCCGGCGCCGTCGAGGGTGCGGTCCCGGCCGAGGGTGCCGCTCCCGGCGCTCCGGGTGCGACGCCCGCCGCCGGTGCTCCAGCCGCGGGTGCAGCCCCCGGTGCCAAGGGTGCGGCCCCGGCTGCCGGTACTGCTGGCAAGGGCGCGGCGCCGGCTCCGGCCGCCGCCGCGAAGCCGGCCGCCAAGAAGTAAGCCGCGTTTCCGGAGACCGGGATGCTCCTGCTCGTCGGGCTGGGCAATCCCGGTCCCGGTTATGCCAACCACCGGCACAACATCGGCTTCATGGCCGTGGACGCTATCGCCAGGCGCCACGGCTTCAAGCCGTGGCGTGCCAAGTTCGAGGGCGAGATTGCCGAAGGCGAGGTCGAGGGCGAGCGGGTGCTGGCACTCAAGCCCATGACCTACATGAATCTGTCGGGCAATGCAGTGGCCGCCGCTGCCCGCTTCTACAAGGTTCCGCTAGCATCGGTGATCGTGGTCTACGACGAGATCGAGCTCGCGCCCGGCAAGGTCCGGGTCAAGCAGGGCGGCGGCAACGCCGGCCACAACGGGCTCAAGTCGATCGACGCCGCCATCGGCGTCGACTACCGGCGGGTGCGGCTGGGCGTGGGCCGGCCCGAGCGGGCCGTTTCGGAGATCGACCCCGAAGCGGTGTCGAACTGGGTGCTGCGCGACTTCCCCAAGGCCGACCGGCCCTGGGTTGAGAAACTGACCGAGGCCGTGGCCGAGAATTTCCCGCTGCTGGCGGCGGGCAACGAGGACAAGTTCATGAACCGGGTGACGCTGGCGACCAAGCCGGCCGTTCCGCCCAAAGACGAAAAGAAGCCTTCCGAGAACTGACATGGGTTTCCGCTGCGGTATCGTCGGCCTGCCGAATATCGGCAAGTCGACCCTCTTCAATGCGCTGACCGCGACGGCCGCCGCCGCCGCGGCGAACTATCCCTTTTGCACCATTGAGCCCAATGTCGGCCGCGTGCCCGTGCCCGATGCGCGGCTCGACAAGCTCGCGGCCGTCGCCGCATCGGCCAAGATCGTGCCGACGCAGCTTGAATTCGTCGACATCGCCGGCCTGGTGCGTGGTGCCTCCAAGGGCGAAGGTCTCGGCAACCAGTTCCTCGCCCATATCCGCGAGGTCGACGCCATCGCCCATGTGCTGCGCTGCTTCGAGGGCGGCGACATCACGCATGTCGAGGGCTCGATCGATCCTTTGCGCGACGCCGATACGGTCGACACCGAGCTTATGCTCGCCGACCTCGAGAGCCTGGAGAAGCGCCATGTCAACGCCACCAAGAAGGCCAAGGGCGGCGACAAGGAGGCCAAGGCCCAGGTCGATGTCATGGAGCCGGTCCTGGCGCTGCTGCGCGAGGGCAAGCCGGCGCGCGTCTTCAAGCCGAGCGCCGAGCAGAAGCCGGTGCTGGACCAGATGCAGCTGCTGACCGCCAAGCCGGTCCTCTATGTCTGCAACGTCGAGGAAGCCTCGGCGCCCGCCGGCAACGCGCTGAGCGCCAAGGTCGCCGAGCGCGCCCGCGCCGAGAACGCCTCCTGGGTCGTTGTCTCGGCCGCCATCGAGGCCGAGGTGTCGCAGCTCTCCGACGAAGCCGAGCGCAAGGAGTTCCTCGCCAGCCTCGGTCTCGAGGAGACCGGCCTCGCCCGCGTCATCCGCGCCGGCTACGGGCTGCTCGATCTCATCACCTATTTCACGGCCGGACCGAAGGAGGCCCGGGCCTGGACGGTGCACAGGGGCGCCAAGGCGCCGGAGGCCGCCGGCGTCATCCACACCGATTTCGAGCGCGGCTTCATCTGCGCCGAGACTATTTCCTACTCCGATTACCTCGCCTGCAACGGCGAGCAGGGCGCCAAGGATGCCGGCAAGATGCGCCAGGAGGGCCGCGACTACGTCGTGCAGGACGGCGACGTCATACTGTTCCGTTTCAACGTCTAGTCACCGTTCCCAGCCGGCGACGCTCCCGTATAGGATGCGGCGTCGGTTCACTGGGGAAGACGGCGATGGCCGTACGTCTGTACGCAGTGGTCTTGGCGCTTCTGACCTGCGGCGCCTGCGTTCCGGAACAACCGCAAGCCAGCCGTCAACCGGTCGTCGCGGTCCAGCAGCGGACCTTGGTGACCGGCAGCGAGCCCATCCTGCTCGATCGTATAGTCCTGGGCATTCGGACCGGCACCAAGATAGGCACCAGCCGCGAATGCGTCTTCTGCGACTACACGGACGTCTACTGGAGCGCAGGGATACAACTCCGCTCTGCGGACTTTGTCGGGCGCTTTATCGATGCGTTGTCGGCCGCCGGGTATCGCGTGGTCGGTGATCCCGCAAGGACATTCGATCGCGCGAACGAGCAGGCTGCCGCCCGCTACCTCGTGGCCGGCCATGTTGCGGATGTAGAGGTTCTCTCAAAAATCTCCGGCGGACCGGAGCGCCACACGGATGTGCGGGTGAAGGTCAACTGGCAGGTTTACTCCCAGGGCGAGCGCCGCGTTGCCTACGAGGTGGCTACCGAAGGAAACAGCACACTGTCCAACAGAGGTGTCGACATGCCTCTGGCGGAACTCGTCAACAAAGCGTTTTCGGAAGCAGTGACAGGTCTTGCCGCTGACGCCGGATTTCAGCGCAGTGTCGCCATATCCGAGACAACCCCGCAGCCGTCGGTGGCGGCCGCCGTCGCCGCGGCCTTCGAGCTTCCGGCCTACTCGCGCCATACCGGGCCGGTCAGCGGCCGAGCGAGAGAGATCACGAATGCCGCCGTCACCATCTTGATACCCGGCGGGCACGGTTCCGGCTTCTTCGTATCCGAAGACGGGATGATCCTGACGAATCAGCACGTAGTCGGACATGCCGACCGAGTCAGCGTTCGACTGGCGGCGGGCATTGAACTCCCCGGCCGCGTCCTGCGGCACAATACGGTCCGTGATGTGGCGCTGGTCAAGGTCGATATCGCCCGTATTCGCCCGCTGCCCCTCAGCAGCGCCGCCCCCGCCGTGGGTAACGAGGTCTACGCACTCGGCTCCCCCAGCGATCCCAATCTTGCTGGTACGTTGACGCGAGGTATCGTCAGCGCTGTGCGAGTCATCGATCAGGCCGGAATCCAGCTGCCGATGATCCAAAGCGACGCCACGATTTACAGCGGCAACAGCGGCGGCCCGTTGCTCGATGCCTCCGGCAACGTCATCGGCATTGCCGTGTCCAGTGCCGCGCACCGCGGCCAGGCCGTCGCCGGCGTCAACTTCTTCATTCCGATTGACGACGCGCTGCGTTACCTCAATATCCGGTTGGGCCAGCCGCGCGAACTGCGTTTCTAGGAGGAGAGCATGGGCGAGACGATCAAGCTGACGGCCAAGGACGGCCACAAACTCTCGGCCTACGAGGCGAAGCCTGCGGGCAAGCCACGCGGCGCCGTTGTCGTCATTCAGGAGATTTTCGGCGTCAACGGGCATATCCGCCGGGTGGCCGACGGCTATGCCGCCGACGGCTATCACGTCATCGCGCCCGCCCTGTTCGACCGTGTTGGCAAGGACATCCAGCTCGGCTACGGCGAGGCCGATATCGCCAAGGGCCGCGAGATCCGCGGCAAGATCTCCTGGGACTGGGCGCTGGCCGACGTCGCCGCCGCCCTCGCCCAGGTCAAGGGCAGCGGCAAAGTCGGCATCGTCGGCTATTGCTGGGGCGGTACCGTCACCTGGGTCTCCTGCACCAAGCTCGATGGGTTCTCGGCCGGCTCCTCCTACTACGGCGGCGGCATCGGCAACTTCGCCGCCGACAAACCGAAATGCCCGGTGATCTGCCACTTCGGCGAGAAAGACCACGCCATCCCGCTGGACGAGGTGCAGAAGGTCAAGGACGCCAGGCACGCCGGCGTCGAGGTCCATATCTACCCGTCAGGGCACGGCTTCAACTGCGACGAGCGGGGCAGCTACGACGCGGCCAGCGCCAAGCTGGCGCGCGAGCGCACCATCGCCCACTTCCGCAAGAATATCGGCTAGCCAGTCCGGTTCAGACGGAGCCGAACTCGATATAGGTGCCGTAGCCGATGGCAGGCGCGAACTGGATCGCGCCTGCCATCGGACGGTACTGAATATCCGAAGCGTCGAAGCGCAGCCGCAAGCCGTCGAGATCGCGCACCGAAATCCGGTAGCCGACGAAATGCGGACTGGCGGGGGCCGCCGTCAGCGGCAGGCCCGGAAAACGTTCGCCGGCCGCCGCCTGTGGCAGCACCGTGATGCGACCGCGGGCCGTCACCACATCAAGCGTGCGGTCTATTACGCTGACGGCTTCTTCACCCTGCAGGCCGGCGAAGAAGCCGGCCAGAGACGGCGGATCGGCAGCCATCATTACGACCTCCGTCACCGCCACGGCACCGTTAGCGTGACGTTGGAACTCGGGCTTCCAGAAATACTGCGGCGCGTGCTGCTGGCAGACGAAGAAGGCAGCCTCGGGAATCCGCGGATCGGTGGCGAAGGCCAGCGAAAAGGCGACGGTCGCCTGGCCGCCGTCCGGCAGGCGCGCCTGGCGCTCGAAGCGGAACGGCCGGTAGCCGCGCAGCCCCGCACGCGCAAAATCGGCTCGGTCGGCCTCGGCATCGCCGCTCTCGAAGACCAGCATGGAGAAGCCTTCGCGCCGGCGCAGGAAGTCCTGGTTGAAGGCGCCAAAGCTGAATGTATCGCCGCTTGCCGGCGCGATCTTCAAGGGATCGACGACGGCCAGCAGCTCGAGGAAATTTCCCTGGAGTTGAACCAGAGAATTCCCCGTGCCGAAGGGATGCTCGGCCCGCGGCGTCAGGGTGAAGCCCAGCCGCATGTAGGTGCGCCGTGCCGCCTCGAGGTCGCGCACGGCGAGAACCAGGTGATCGATGCCGCGCTGTGGTTTTGCCGTCATCGCGTTAGGATGGCGCGGGCGCGAGCTAGCGTCCAGTGACAGACCGTTCCGTGACAGACAAGGGGAAGAGAATGCTCGAGAAACAGGTGGTGAAGTGCGATGTGCCGGAGATGGGCGGCCCGATCAACACGGCGGTGACTTACGGCCCGCTGGTCTTCATCTCCGGCCTGCCGCCCTTCGACGAGGCGTTCTGCGCCAAGATGCGCGAGGCCCGCGCCAAGGGCCAGCCGCTGCCCAAGTACGAGGCGCCCTCTTTCGAGGAGGAGTGCCGCATCGTCATGGACCACATGAAGATCGCCCTGGAGGCTGCCGGCTCCAACATGGACTGTCTGCTCAAGGTCACCGTCTGGCTCAAGGACCAGACCCAGCAGGACGTCTTCGACAAGGTCTATCGCAGCTACTTCTCGTCCTTCGACAAGCTGCCCAGCCGCACCCGCATGCAGGCCGGCCGCACGCCGCGCGACTGCGGCCTCGAGGTGGACGCGATCGGCTACATTCCCGGCAAGAACTGGGTCTAGGCGGGCTTCAACGCAGGGCGGCGGCGATGTTGCCGCCGTCCACCGTCGAGATGGCGCCTGTGGTCTTGTTGGCCAACGCGAGGTGGACGAAAGCCTGCGCCACATCGGCAGCCTTGACCTCGCGTCCGAGCAGGTTGCCGGCCATGTAGTCGTGTTCCGACAGGCCGCGCGCCTTGGAGCGGCTCTTGACCATGTCGTCGGTCAAGAGTCCAGTGCGCACACGGTCGGCGTTGACACCGTTCGAGCGGATGCCGTCCTTGCCGTGGTCGACCGCATACTGGCGCAGCAGGAACAGCGTCGTTGCCTTGGGCAGGCCGTAGGGCCCGAAATCGGGGCCTGGGTTCACCGCCTGCTTCGAGACGTTGAACAGCAGGCAGCCGCCGGTCTTCTGCGTCTTCATCACGCGCACGGCGTTCTGGGCGACGGCCTGATGGGCAAAGAAGTTGAGCTCGAAACTGTCGCGCAGGATCTTGTCGTCGACCTCGCCGATCCTGCCCTGCCAGGCCGCGCCGGCATTCGACACCGCAATATCGACGCCGCCATAGCGGGCGCAGGCCTTGTCGAAGGCAGCGCGCACCTCGGATACGTTGGTGACGTCGGCCGCCGCGGCGAAACCGCCGATCTTCTTGGCCACGGCCTCGGCCATGGCCAGGTCGCGATCGACCACCACGACCTCGGCGCCTTGCGCGGCAAAGGCCGCGGCCGTCGCAGCGCCGATACCCGAACCGCCGCCGGTGACCAGCGCCACGTGGCGGGCAAGCGGCTTCTCGGCTGCCTTGCCGAGCTTGGCCTGCTCCAGCGACCAGTACTCGACATCGAAGATGTCGGCCTCGGTCACGCTCTCGAACTTGCCGATGGCCTCCGCGTCGATGATGGTGCGCACGCCGTTGTCGGCGATGTCCGCTGCGATCTTCGCGTCCTTCGATGACTGACCTAGGGCAAACAGGCCGACACCCGGCACAAGGATCAGCCGTGGGACGGTATCGAGCATGGTCTTCTTCGGCACGGCGCGCGGGTTGTGGCGGCCGAAATACGCCTTGTACTCGGCATCGTAGGCCGCGAGCGCGTCCTTGACCGCCGCGGCGAACTCGGCCGTCTTGCCGGCCTCGGGAGCGGGCACGATCAGCGGCCGGTGCTTGGTACGAATGACGTGGTCGGGCGTAATGACGCCGGCCTGGCTGTAGCGGGCGATTTCGGCCCCGTTGACGAAATTGAGGATCTCAGGGCTGCTGCGGAACTCCAGCACCCAGCGCTTGTAGAGGCCATCGACCGGGTCCACCGGGATGGCCGTCAAGCCGCGCAGCACCGGCGCGATCTCCGCCGCCGCCGCCGGCTTGGCCGGCAGGGCGCCGGGTGCGAACACGTTGCGCCGCCCCTTGGCGAGCCGCTGCTCCGCCAGAGAGACGAACTCGATCATCCGGTTGTAGGCCTCTTCGGCCGTATCGCCCCAGGTGAAGATGCCGTGCTTGTGCAGTACGAGACCCTCGGCCTTGGACATCTTCCGCTGGGCTTCAGAGGCCATCTTGGCCAGCGAGAAGCCCGGCATGACGTAGGGTACGACGGCACAGCGGCCGTTGTAGACCTCGCGCAGCAGATCCTCGCCATTGGGCTGGTCGGAAACCGCGAGCACGGCGTTGGCGTGCGTGTGGTCGATGAACTTGTGCGGCAGAAAAGCATGAAACAACGTCTCGACCGACGGATTGGGGGCTGCCGCGTCCAGCAGGTTGAGGCGCTGGAAATTGACCATGTCCTCATCGCTCAGCCTGTCGAGCTTGTAGAGCTTACGCAGCGGCTCGAGACGCACGGCCGGCAGGCCCGGCGGCTCGATCACACCCATGTCCCAACCCGAGCCCTTGACGCAGAGAACCTCGACCTCCTCGCCGAGCGTGTCCTTCATCGTCGTCTTGACGGAGGTGTTGCCGCCGCCGTGCAGCACCAGCTCCGGCACGCCGCCCAGCAGCCGCGTGGTGTAGGTGCGCAAGGCGAGGTCGCGGTTGACACCCTGCGCCGCATACTTGGTCACGGCTGCTTCGGCATCGCTCTTCGACCAGAGGTTCTTCATGGGCAACACTCTCAGGCTGCGCCGGATCGCTGACGCCGACCCGGCAAAGATTCGTCTGACAGGCTACTTACGGTTCAAGACCCGGCCGGCCACCGCATCCAGCTTGCGCACAATGTCGGGATTGCGGGCGTAGGGAGCGGTGATCATCGCCGTCTCCAGCGCCGTATGGCAGCCGGCGACGCACACATCGGTGCGGCCGCGCAGCCGCGGCGCCACCTTGCGCACCAGCGTGCGCGCGTGATCGGCGTTCTCCAGCAGCACCTTGATCACCGCGTCCACGGTGACGTGGTCGTGATCGGGGTGCCAGCAATCGTAGTCGGTGACCATCGCCACCGTGGCGTAGCAAAGCTCCGCCTCACGGGCGAGCTTGGCCTCGGGCATGTTGGTCATGCCGATCACCGAGCAGCCCCACTGGCGATAGACCTCCGATTCGGCCTTCGAGGAGAATTGCGGGCCTTCCATCACCATGTAGGTGCCGCCGCGCTTGATCGACAGGCCGAGCTCCCGGCCCGCGGCGAAGAGATGGTCGCCGAGCCGGCTGCACACCGGATGGGCCATCGACACATGCGCCACGCAGCCCGTCTCGAAGAAGCTCTTTACCCGGGCGAAGGTGCGGTCGATGAACTGGTCGGTGACCACGAAGGTTCCCGGCGGCAGATCCTCGCGCAGGCTGCCGACGGCGCTGACCGAAACGATCTCGGTGACGCCCGAACGCTTGAGCGCATCGATATTGGCGCGGAAGTTCAGCTCCGACGGCGGCACGCGGTGGCCGCGGCCGTGGCGCGGCAGAAAGACCAGCTTCTGGCCGTCGAGCTCACCGAACATCAGGTCGTCGGAAGGGTCACCCCAGGGGGTCGAGACGTGCTGCCAGCGCACGTTGGAGAGGCCCGGAATATCGTAAACACCGCTGCCGCCGATAATGCCGAGGACCGGCGGCGTGCCGGGCGAGGGGACTGCCATGCGACTCTGCTCCCAAGGGGTAAGACGCGTGTGGTTTTAGCCGATCCCCCGGGATTATCAATCGGCACGCCGCGCCAGCCAGCCCCGGACCGAGACAATGCGCTCGTTCTCGTGAACCCGGGTGTAGGACAGCGTCACCCGATCGCCCCCCACCCGGCGCCCAGATCTGCAGGTCGTTATGGCCGTCCTCAAACACCGTGTAGACGGTCACGTACAGGGTATTGCCCTCCAGACGAGCCCAGACGAGCGGACGGCCTTCAAGCGGGCTCCCGATTTCGGTCGCCACGAACCAGTTCGGCCGCCCGGCCGGCGTAAAAGCGTATGTCGTCACCTGGTAGTGGAGATGAGCCGCCGTTCGGCGATGGGAAAGGATCGTCGCCCAGGTCAGAACGAAACCGGCTCCGGAAGGACGGATGACGACATCGAGATCGCGGACCTTGATCGGTGTGCCCGGCGGCGTCTCGCTGTCGGCCGCAACGCCCCGCCCGCTGAATGAGCCGAAGAACGGCGCCGGGGCCGAGTTCGCCTCTTGTGCCTGGGCATGGCTGGAGAGACCGGCGACCAGCGCAACGACCACCGCGGCGGCAAAGCGTAGCGCCGGCATCATGCCCTAGCCCGCATTTTTCACTAGCTTGCCGCGCACCCGGCGCTGCCGCTCGCCGCCACCACGCGCGTGTAAATAAGGTCCATGCCGGTACCGGTGAGCGTGCGGGCATAGGTCTGAATGTCGTGCTGGCCGCTTTAACGCACCGAGAACTGGTGGACGGTCAGGGTATTGCGCGAAATACGGGCCCAGGACAGCACGCCTCCCTGTAGCGGATCGCCGTTTTCCGTGGCGGTGAAGAGACCGGAACGCGGCCCTGGGCGAAAGGTCATCGAAATGGCCCGCCGCCGAACGACAGGCTGGGCGTCGCTGCCGGCACGCAGCCCGGTCGTCCAGCCGATAGTGAAGCCGCCATCGGCCGCAACGGTGATCCGCACGTCCAGATCCCACTGGCTAACGTCGAGATAGGTCGTGTCTTCGCTATCAGCCATGCCACTGCCGGAGAAGCTGCCGGCGAAGGCCTTGATGTCGAGGTTACGGCCGGGCGTCGAGGATGGTGGCGTCGCCCGGCGCGGCGCCGGCGTGGCCTGGGCCGGCTGGCTAGGATAGAGCTCTATCCGCTGCGTGCGCACCGTGCCGGTGTCGATCGGCCCGGTCATTTGGGCGGCAGCGCCGCCAGAAGCAAACGCCAGCACTACACCGAGAAACGCACCTGTCACTTTCAGCTTGACACTCCCTCGTGGTCGTCCGGTACCGCTCAGGGCCAGGCGGCCAGCGGCGGCAGCGACATCAGGATCGCCTCGGTGTTGCCGCCGGTCATCAGACCAAACTTGGTGCCGCGGTCATACAGCAGGTTGAACTCGACGTAGCGGCCGCGCTTGACCAGCTGCTGGTGGCGCTGGGCCTCGCTCCACGGCTTGTTCATCTGCCGGCGCACCAGCCGCGGATAGACCTCGAGAAAGGCCAGCCCCACGTCGCGGACGAAGGCGAAATGCCGGTTCCAGGACTCGGCGTCCTGCCCCTGCAGATCGTCAAAGAAGATGCCGCCAATGCCGCGCGGCTCGTTGCGATGCTTGAGATGGAAATACTCGTCGCACCATTGCTTGAAACGCGCGTGATAGGCCGGATCGTGCGCATCGCAGACACGCTTCGCGGCTTCGTGGAAATCCCGGGTATCGGCGGCGTCGGGCAGGGCAGGCGTGAGATCCATTCCGCCGCCGAACCAGGCCTTAGTCGTGCGGATATGCCGCGTGTTCATGTGCACTGCCGGAACCAGCGGCGAGCGCGGATGCACGACCAGCGAGATGCCGCTGGCCCAGAACCGCGGATCCTTGGCCGCACCCGGCACCTGCTTCTGGAACTCAGGGCTGAACTCGCCGAACACCGTCGAGATGTTGACCCCGGCCTTCTCGAAGACGCGGCCGTGGATCAGCCCCATGGTGCCGCCTCCTCCCGGCGTGCCGTCGACGGTGGGCCTCTGCCAGTCTCGTTTCTTGACGCGTCCCGGCGCCAGCTCGGCATGGGTGCCAGCAAGCTCCTGCTCGAGGCGCTCGAACTCGGTGCAGATCCGGTCGCGCAACTCGGCAAACCATTTGGCCGCTGCCTCCTTCTGCATTTTGGCGACGTCGGTCACGATGCCTCCCGCAGCCGGCCGAGCTTGACCTGACGCCGCGCCTCGCCCAAAGCCATTGCCGCCGCCACCGCCACGTTGAGCGCCCGCGCACTGGCTAAGATCGGAATCACCAGCCGTGCCTCCGCCGCGGCGTGAACCTCCGCCGGCACACCGGCGCTCTCGCGCCCGACCAGCAGCGTGTCCGTGGGCCGGAACCGGAAATCGGTATAGGCGATCTCGCCTGCCGTGGTCAGCAACAGCAGCCGGCCCGGGCCCCGGGCGGCGCGGAACGCGGCCCATGATTCATGTCGTGTCAGGTCGACTCCCTTCAGGTAGTCCATGCCGGACCGCCGCAGACGGCGGTCGTCCCAGACGAAGCCGCAAGGCTCAATGAGGTCGACGGCCACCCCGAGACAAGCGGCCAAGCGCAGCATCGTGCCGGTGTTCTGCGGAATATCAGGCTGAAAGAGGGCTAGGCGCATCGGAACGATCAGTGAACGGCTGGGCTGGCGTAGCGGCCTTAAGCCTTTGCAAGAGCGGCGAACATGCATTATACCCTGCGTCGGTACGGGGTCATCCGCAAGGCGATCGAATCGCGGCTTGCTTGCCCTCGGTTGGGAGCTGGGAGCAAGCTTATTTTTCTGCCCCACAGCGCCCTCTTGCGAGGCGCCACGGACGTCACCACCTCCGACCAGGGGGGATCCGGGCTAGCTAGTTAGGGTCATCTGCATGGTAAACACCGCTCACTCCCCCACCGCCAGCCACGGCGCCGAGGGTACGCGTCGCGATTTTCTTTACCTCACCGCCGGCGCCTTCGGCGTGGTCGGGGCTGGCGCCACGATGTGGCCGTTCATCCACCAGATGAACCCGTCGGCCGACGTG
Source organism: Alphaproteobacteria bacterium (assembly GCA_016869415.1). Classification (GTDB taxonomy): domain Bacteria; phylum Pseudomonadota; class Alphaproteobacteria; order CACIAM-22H2; family CACIAM-22H2; genus VGEI01. Next base: position 13,410 of record VGEI01000008.1, on the reverse strand, counting down.
CTGGCACTGTCGACCACCGAGGTCGATGTGGCGCCAGTGGCCGAAGGCCAGAGCATCACCGTGAGTTGGCGCGGCAAGCCGGTCTTTATCCGCCGCCGTACCCAGGCGGAAATCCAGGCTGCCCGGGCCATCAACATTAATGAATTGCCCGACCCGCAGGCCGACCAGGCGCGTGTCAAGAAGCCCGAATGGCTGATCCTCGTCGGCGTCTGCACCCATCTCGGTTGCGTGCCGCTCGGCCAGAAGACGACCGACCAGCGCGGCGAATTCGGCGGCTGGTTCTGCCCCTGCCACGGCTCGCACTACGACACCTCCGGCCGTATCCGCAAGGGACCGGCGCCGGCCAACCTGCCGGTTCCCGCCTACGAATTCCTGTCCGACACCACCGTGCGCATTGGCTGAGGCTCCGATTATGGCGACTCCTTCGTCCAGCAAGTTCTTCGGCAACCCGGTGGTGAAGTGGATCGAGCATCGGCTGCCGATCTTCTCCTTCGTCGATCACAGCCTCGGTTCGCAGTACCCGACGCCGAAGAACCTCTCCTACTGGTGGAATTTCGGCTCGCTCGCCCTTGCGGTGCTGATGGTGATGATCGTCAGCGGCATCGTGCTGGCGATGCATTTCACGCCGCATGTCACGATGGCCTTCGATTCGACCGAACGCATCATGCGCGACGTCAATTACGGCTGGCTGATCCGCTACATCCACATGAACGGGGCGTCGTTCTTCTTCATCGTGGTCTACATCCACATCTTCCGCGGCATGTATTACGGCTCCTACAAGGCGCCGCGCGAGATCCTCTGGGGGCTCGGTGTCGTCATCCTGCTGCTGCTGATGGCTACGGCATTCATGGGCTACGTGCTGCCCTGGGGCCAGATGAGCTTCTGGGGTGCGACCGTCATCACCAACCTGTTCTCCGCCATCCCGCTGGTCGGCGACTACATCGTGACCTGGCTGTGGGGCGGCTTTGCCGTCGAAAACTCGACGCTCAACCGCTTCTTCTCGCTTCACTTCCTGATGCCCTTCCTAATCGTCGGCGTGGTGGTGCTGCACGTCTGGGCGCTGCACGTCCATGGCTCGAGCAATCCGATCGGCATCGACGCCAAGGGCCCGCAGGATAAGATCCCTTTCCACCCGTACTTCACGGTGAAGGACGCCTTTGGCCTGACCGTATTTTTCATCGTCTTCGCCGCGGTGATTTTCTTCGCGCCGAACGTCTTCGGCGAGCCCGACAACTACATCCCGGCCAACCCGCTGGTGACGCCGGAGCACATCGTGCCGGAATGGTACTTCCTGCCCTACTACGCCATTCTGCGCGCCATCCCCAGCAAGCTGCTCGGCGTCGTGGCGATGTTCGCCTCGATCCTGGTGCTGTTCATCCTGCCCTGGCTCGACACAAGCCGGGTGCGCAGCGCCCGCTTCCGCCCGACCTACCGCTGGTTCTTCTGGATCTTCGTCGCCGACTGCGTGGTCCTCGGATATATCGGCGCCAAGCCGCCGGAGGGCTGGTACCTTCACATCGGCCGCCTCGCGACCGCCTGGTACTTCGCCCACTTCCTGATCGTCCTGCCGTTCCTCGGCTGGTTCGAGCGTCCCCTGCCGCTGCCAGCCAGCATCTCCGAGCCGGTGCTCAAGGGAGCCAAGGCAACGCTCATGGCCCTGGCGATCGGCTTCGGCATGCTCGGCTTCGGCGCCGGGCCGGCCAGCGCCGCCGGAGCCCCAAAGCCGCCGGCGCAGAAATGGTCGTTCGACGGGGTATTCGGCACCTTCGATGCGGCCTCGCGCCAGCGCGGCTTCCAGGTCTACCGCGAGGTCTGCGGCGCCTGCCATGCGCTGAAGCAGGTTTACTACCGCCACCTTCGCGACATTGGCTTCTCCGAGGACGAGGTCAAGGCCATCGCCGCCTCGGTCGAGGTGACCGACGGCCCGAACGATGCCGGCGAGATGTTTCAGCGGCCTGGACGGCCCTCGGACCGTTTCAAGTCGCCCTTTGCTAACGACAACGCCGCGCGAGCCGGCAACAACGGCGCCCTTCCGGTCGACCTATCGCTGATCACCAAGGCGCGGCCGGGTGGGCCGGACTATCTCCACGCGCTGCTCACCGGCTACAGCGATCCGCCGGCCGGCGTGAAGCTCAGCGAGGGAATGAATTACAACAAGTACTTCCCGGGCAACCAGATCGCCATGCCGCAGCCGCTCAATGCCGACCAGGTGACCTACGCCGACGGCACCAAGGCGACGGTCGAGCAGATGGCCAAGGACGTCACCACCTTTCTTGCCTGGGCGGCCGAGCCGGAGCTCGAGGCGCGCAAGCGCATGGGCATGAAGGTCATGATCTTCCTGGTCGTGCTGTCGGCCCTGCTCTTCTTCGTCAAGCGCAAGGTCTGGTCAGACGTGCACTGATCTGATCTGCGAAGCGGATCAACGGAAAGGGCCGCCCGGGGGCGGCCCTTTTTCGTTGTGGGTTACGCCTACTTCTTGTCGAGCCCGCGCCGCCAGCCGGCCCAGGCGCCGATTCGGGCGGCCATGATCGCATAGCCCTCCGCCGTGGGATGGACGCCGTCGCCCGCGGCCAGCGACCTGCGGAATTCGCCATCGTCCGCCAGCTGGCCATAGAGATCGAGATAAGGCACACCGACCTCTGCGGCGAGGCCTTCCAGGATGCGCGAGGCCTTGGCGATCCGCGTGTTTTTGAGATCGCGCGGTACCGTGCCGAACTGCGTCGGCATCTTGCTTTCATCGATGGGGGTGGGGCCGACCATTAATGTCGGCTTCCAGCGGGCCGCCTCAGCCAGGATGGACCGCGCCAGCCGGGCCGATTCCTCGGGGTTCACCCGCAGGCCCGTGGGCTCCTCGGCCGTGTCATTGATGCCGAAGGCGAAGACCAGCGCCGCCGGAAATTCGGGCGGCAGACGGGCCTCGCACTCGACCCGCCAGCGCCGGGCGATCAGCGGCGTGGTGTCGCCGCGGATACCCAGATTGTACTGCGTCAGGTCGTGTCCGCGCGCCCACTCAGCGGCGCAGAGCCGCCCCGGCCAGCCAAGGTAGGTCTCGTCACCGGTCCCTGCGGTGATGCTGTCCCCGACGAAGCAAATGCGCAGAACCGTCATGTTGCTGCCTTCCCAACCAGAGATCTCAGGTGCGCCAGGCACGCGGCCCGGTCGGCACGATAGTCGCCGTCTTCCCACCAGCGCTCGACCGCGCCGATCAGTTCGCCGACGCGCGGCCCGGCCGGCACACCGAGATCGAGCGCGTCCTGGCCTTTCACCGGCAGCGCTACCGGCTGCCACACCTGAGCGGCCGCCACCGCCTGACGGCCGAAGGCGGCATCACCCCGCGCCAAGGCCAGCAGCCCCAGGTCGCGCACGGCCTGCGTCCCAAGCCGATGCAGCGCTCGCCGCAGATCGCGTTCGCTATGGGCCGGCCAGAACGCAGTAGGCGGACCGGCGGCGGCTACCAGGCGTTCCCTATCGGCGTTAGACAGGCGCAGGCGCTCCGCCACCGTTCCCGCCACGCCCGGATCGTCGGGCAGCAGGGCCAGCAGCCGCAACAGCGGATCGCCCGCTGCCAGCTCATCGACGTCTTGCAGACCGCGCAACCGTTCGATGCCTGTCAGCTCGGGCAGGATCGGGGCCAGAATCCCGGTATCAGCCATAAGCCGGACCGTCGACGCGGCGTCCGGGGCCCTGAGCAACCTGAGCAACTCCGCCGCCACACGCTCGGCCGACAGCCGCGGCAGCAGCGGCGCCAGTTCGCGGCAAGCGGCGAGGCCAGCTGTGTCAGGGGCGCCCTGGCCGTAATGGGCATGAAAGCGGAAAAAACGCAGGATACGCAGCACATCCTCACGGATGCGCGCCTGCGGCTCGCCGACGAAGCGCACCCGGCCGGCTGCCAAGTCGGCCACACCGCCGAAGGGATCGTGCACGCGTCCATCGGGGTCGGCCGACAGCGCGTTGATGGTGAAATCGCGCCGCGCTGCGTCCTCCGTCCAATCGTCCGTGAAGGCGACAACCGCGTGCCGGCCGTCGGCCATCACGTCGCGGCGCAGCGTCGTGACCTCGAACGGTTTGCCGCGCACCACGGCGGTGACAGTGCCATGCTCGATGCCGGTCGGCACCGCCTTGAGCCCAGCCGCAATGAGCAACTCCATGACCCGCGGCGGCGATTCCGGCGTAGCGATGTCGATATCGGTCACTGTCCGTCCGATGAGGGCGTCGCGCACACAGCCGCCGACCAGCCGTGCGGCCTTGCCGCCCGCCATCACTGCGGCGAGCACGGCGCGCGTATCGCTGGCCGTCAGCCAGGGTGCACGTGACGGATCGATAGCGGGAGAAACGGCCACCGATACCCCGGGACCTATTTCGGGACCACGTGGCCGGGAACGACCTGCCCGTCGCGCAGCTCCGGCGGAACGTAGACCCCGCCCGCGGGATCCCCACCAAAGACGGCAACAGCAACCGCGGCCACACCGGCGAAGAAGACGCCCAGGGTCAGCAGCCACAGCCAGGGTGCGGCCGACCAGCTGCGCTTCTCTTCGCCGCTGGCCTCCGCCCGGCGGCGCTCCGCGGTCATCCACAGCGCGTAGAGCAGCGCCGGAAGCACGATCGGGAAAACGACCTGGAAGAGGATCCGCGCCACGCTCCCTCGCTTCAGCTCGCGTCGTGCAAGACTTCGCACAGGTTGACCAGCATGCCCGCTGTCGCCCCCCAGATGTAATACTCGTGGTAAGGCATGACCCAGAACTCCCGCTTCAGCCCGCCGAAATCCTCGCGCATGCGGCGTTCGTGGTTCCGCCTGTCGAGCACGAACGACAGGGGGACCTCGAAGACCTCCGCGACCTCGAACTCGTCGCGCTGCAGCTCAAAGGGTGGCGTTACCAGGCCCACCACCGGCGTGACCTGAAAGCCGGTACGCACGACGTAGGTATCCAGCCGACCAACGACCTCGACCCGCTCGCGCGTCAAGCCGATCTCTTCCTCCGTCTCGCGCAGGGCACACGCAACGGCGTCGCTGTCGCCTTCCTCGATGCCCCCGCCGGGAAAGCTGATCTGGCCGGCATGAGCCTGCAGATGCGCCGTTCGCTTGGTGAGCAGCACCGTCACGTTGTCCGGCCGCACCACCAGCGGCACGAGCACCGAGGCCAGCTTGAGCGGGCCCTTGGGCATGATGTCCGGGTTGAGGTCGTGATCGCCCCGCACGCGCGTCAGGTGCCCTGACCCGCGCCAGCCGAGCTCGCCCTGGGCCATCCGCAGCCGCTCGCGGATCCGGGCCGGGGAGAGAGTTACCGGATCGGGGTTCATGCGACTCGTCCCAACGAGAAGAATTCGCCGCGACTCCAGACGCCGAATCCGGGCGGCGAGCCCGGCCCTTCCTCACCCAGCTCGACGAGCTGATAGAAGACGGGCCGGGCAATCAACGCGTCGAGTCGCTCGCGCACTGTGACATAAGGGCGCGGTGACTCCGTACCCGCCTCCTGCGTCACGCGGATGTGATGCCCGGGGCCGGCGACCACAATATCGTCAAGATTGGTGCGAAAACTCAGCTCCTGCATGCGGCCTTCGCCGGATACCGTTAGCTCGACTGCGAGAAAAGGCGCGTCATCCACCCGGATGCGCCCCTTTTCCACAGGCGTTTGCAGCCAATATTCGCCTTCTTCATCGCGCCGCAGCACGCTGGCAAACAGCTTGACGAGCGGTTTGCGGGTGATCGGCGAGCCGTGATAAAACCAAGTGCCATCGTGCGCGATCCGGATGTCGAATTCTCCGCAAGATTCGGCATACGGGGCCCCGGCCGACGCCTCCGGCCGCTGCGGGCCAGAGGAGGAGTGAGGCGGTTGGGAAAGATGCCGCGCAAGGGCGGCCGGATCGGGGTTTCTACCGGTCATGGCCGCAGGATCTTATGTCGCTGTCGCTCAGCCGAGAGAGGCCGCATTGAACGCTCCCGAGCCGAAATTCGCCAATCCCGCCGTCGCACCTTCCGATGTCATCGCCAAGATTGAAGCCCTCGGCCAGCGCCTGGGCCAGGTCCGCGCCCACATCGGTCGCGTAATCTTCGGCCAAGTCGAGGTCATCGACCAAACTCTTATCACGCTGCTCGGAGGGGGTCACGCGCTGCTCATCGGCGTGCCAGGCCTCGCCAAGACGAAACTCGTCGAGACGCTCGGCGTAGTCCTTGGCCTGGAAGAGAAGCGGCTGCAGTGCACGCCTGACCTCATGCCGGCCGACATCCTGGGTTCCGAGGTGCTCGAGGAGAGCGAAACCGGCCGCCGGTCGTTCCGCTTCATCAAGGGCCCGGTCTTCACCCAGCTGCTGATGGCTGACGAAATCAACCGCGCCAGCCCGCGTACCCAGTCGGCGCTGCTGCAGGCCATGCAGGAGCGCCGGGTCTCGGTGGCCGGTGCCTACCATCCGCTGCCGGCCCCGTTCCATGTCCTGGCCACCCAGAACCCGCTGGAGCAAGAAGGCACCTACCCCCTGCCCGAGGCCCAGCTCGACCGTTTCCTGCTGCAGGTGGACGTCTCCTATCCCGATCTCGCCGCGGAGCGACAGATGCTCATCGCCACGACCGGCGCCCAGGAGGAGAAGCCGCAGCCGGTGCTGACCGGCGAGGAGCTGATCGCCGCGCAGGCCTTGATCCGCCGGGTACCGGTCGGCGAAAGCGTCGTTGAGGCAATCCTGCGCTTAGTGCGTAGCGGCCGTCCGTCGGAAACCGACATCCCGGACGTCCAGAAACATGTCGCCTGGGGGCCGGGTCCCCGTGCCAGCCAAGCCCTCATGCTGGCCACGCGCGCCCGGGCCGTGCTCGACGGACGGCTTGCGCCCTCGGTCGATGACGTTGTCGCGCTGGCAAAGCCGATATTGCGCCACCGCATGGCGCTCAATTTCGGGGCGCGGGCCGACGGCATCACCATGAGTAAGGTGATCGACCGCCTGTGCACGCCGCTGGCCTGACGCTGGCGTGACACCGGAGGCCGCCATGGCCCCCCAGACCGCCTCGGCCGCCGCCCTTCACGCGCAGCAGCGCGCGGAGCATCTTGCCAGCCGCTTTCCGCCGCTGCTGGTCGCGGCGGAGCGGGTGGCGATGACTGTCGCCCAGGGTGTGCACGGCAGGCGCCGGGTCGGCACAGGTGACGCCTTCTGGCAGTTCCGTCGCTACGAGCCGCACGACGGCGCTGACCAGATCGACTGGCGCCAGACCGCCAAGGGCGATCACGTTTATGTCCGCGAGACCGAGTGGGAAGCGTCCCAAAGCGTGTGGCTGTGGCGCGACGTGTCACCGTCGATGCGCTGGCGCTCCAACATGCGGCTGCCGGAGAAGGCCGAGCGGGCCGATCTGCTAACCCTGGCGCTGATGGCCCTGTTGATCCGCGGCGGCGAGCTGATCGCCCTGCTCGGCGAGGGTGCACGCCCGGCAACCGGTCGCGCCACCCTCAACCGGCTCGCCCAAGTCATCGCGCAGACTCCGGCGGATAGCGCGGGATTGCCGCCGGAGACGGCCCTGCCCCGCTACGCGCAGGTGGTGGTGATCGGTGATTTCCTCTCGCCGCTCGACCAGGTCGCCGCGGCTATCGGGCGCATTGCCGGCCGCGACGTCAAAGGCTTCATGGTTCAGCTTCTGGATCCCGCCGAGCAGACCCTGCCCTTTGCCGGCCGCACCCGTTTCGAGGGCCTGGAAGCCGAAGGTGACATGCTCGTACCCCGGGTCGAGGCGGTGCGGCTGGAGTATCGCGATCTCTTCGAGGCCCACGTCGCTGGCCTCCAGGACATCGCCCGCCAGGTGGGCTGGAACTTCCTTTCGCATCGCACCGATCATCCGCCGGAGACCGCGGTGCTGTCGCTCTATCAGGCGCTCGCCAAGCCGGGATACCGCTGATGAGTACGCTGGCCGGCATCGCCTTTCTCTCGCCGATCTGGCTGATCATGCTAGCGGCCCTGCCGATCCTCTGGTGGCTGTTGCGGGTAACGCCGCCGGCGCCGCGCACGGCGCTGTTCCCGGCTATCCGCCTGCTACTGCAGCTGAAGCCGAAGGAAGAGACGCCGGCCCAGACACCCCTCTGGCTGCTTCTGCTGCGTCTGCTCATCGCCACGCTCGTCATCCTGGCGCTGGCCCATCCGCTGCTGAACCCGGGGGCCCAGATCGCCACCAACGGCCCTGTTGTGATCGTCGTCGACGACGGCTGGGCTGCGGCGCGGCATTGGACGGCACGCAAGGCGATGCTGGCCGACATCATCGACCGCGCCGAGCGACACCGCCAGCCGGTCATGCTGCTGCCCACTGCCCCTCTGGTCACCGGCGAAGCGCCGCGCCCCTCGCGCCTGATGTCGGCGAGTGAGGTCCGGCCTATCGCCACAGCCCTCGAGCCCAAGCCCTGGCCGGTCGACCGTGCGGCGGCGCGGGCCAGTCTCGACGGCGTCTCGCTGCCGGGTGCAGCCAATATCATCTACATCGCCGACGGTATGCGCGACGACCAGCTCAACCCGCTGCTCGAGCGGCTGCAGCGCTACGGCGGCGTCGACCTGTTCACCGAGCCGAACGACGATCTGGCCCGCATGCTGCTGACCCCCGCCTCCGAGGCCGGCGGTCTCACCGCGGCGGCCGCCCGTGCCTCGGGAACCGGCACGGCCTCAATACCCATCCGTGCTATCGGCGACGACGGCCGCCTGCTGGCTCGCGAGGAACTACGCTGGAACGAAGGCCAGACCAACGCCCAAGTGCGGATCAACCTGCCGACGGAGCTGCGCAACCGCGTCGCCCGGCTGGAGATCGAAGGCGAGGCCTCGGCAGGCGCCGTAGTGCTGGTGGATGAGCGCTGGCGCCGGCGCCCGGTCGGGCTAGTCTCGGGCGGACCGATCGAACGTCAGCAGCCGCTGCTCGGCGACGTCTACTATCTGCAGCGCGCCCTCGCCCCCTTCAGCGAGGTGCGCGTCGGCAGCCCGCAGGAGCTGCTGCAGCGCGAGCTGGCGGTGCTCGTCCTCGCCGATACCGGCCGCCTGGCAGCACCCGACCAGACGACCGTCGAGGAGTGGCTCAAGAAGGGCGGCATGGTCGTGCGCTTCGCCGGGGCACGTCTGGCCGAGGGCGGCGACGATTTCATACCGGTGCCGCTGCGCGGTGGCGGCCGCACCTTCGGCGGCGCCATGTCGTGGGGACAGCCGGTCAGTCTGCAGGCTTTCGATCCGAGTGGCCCGTTTGCCGGGCTGGCCATCGCCGACGACGTCAGGGTGATGCGCCAAGTTCTGGCCGAGCCGAGCCTCGACCTCGCCAGCAAGACCTGGGCACGGCTCTCCGACGGCACGCCGCTGATTACCTTCGACCGGCGCGGCGACGGCTGGCTGGTCCTGGTCCACACCATGGCCACGCCGGAATGGTCGACCCTGCCGATTTCGGGCCTGTTCGTGGAGATGCTGCAGCGTCTCGTCGGGCTGTCGCAGGGCGTGACCGGCGAGGCCAGTGACGCCGTCCTGCCGCCGCTTTCGTCACTCGACGGCTTTGGCCGCCTGCAGTCTGCCAGCCCGGCGGCGCTCGGCATCGCCGGCCGCGAGTTCGCCAAGGTGCCGATCAGTCCCAAATACCCGCCGGGCTATTACGGGGCCGAATTCGGCCGGCGGGCGCTCAACCTGTCGGCCAATGTGCCACCGCCACGCGCGCTGGCCGAGCTGCCGGCGGGGATTGATCGGCGCGAGCTGCAGCACAGCCGCGAAATCGATACCAAGCCCTGGCTGCTGCTGGCCGCCCTGCTGCTGATGCTGGCCGATCTGGTCATCAGCCTGGCGCTGCGCGGCCTACTTGCCGGGTCGTGGGTGCGCCGCGCCGGCGGCGCGGCGACAATCCTTCTCCTGATATTGACTGCCTGGACGGCCGAAGCGCAGCTTGCCCGACCGGGAGTACAGCCCGCCCGCGACGGCGACGACGGCGCCGCAATCAGCGCGACGCTGGCGACACGGCTGGGCTATGTGCGCAGCGGTCGCCAGGATGTCGACGAGGTAGCCCGAGCCGGACTGATCGGCCTGGGCTCGATCCTGTCGCGGCGGACCGCCATCGATCCCGGCCAGCCAGCGGAGATCGACATCGAGCAGGACGAGCTCTCCTTCTATCCGCTGCTCTACTGGCCGGTGGCGCCCGACGGCAACCTGCCCTCGCCAGCGGCCATGGCGCGGGTCAACGACTTCCTGCGCCAGGGCGGCATGATCCTCTTCGACACGCGAGATGCAGAGCGCGGCGGACGTGGGCCGGCCGGTGTCCGCCTGCAGAACATCCTGCGGCAGATCAACCTGCCGGCTTTGAACCCCGTTCCGCCCGATCACGTACTGACCAAGTCCTTCTACCTGCTTTCGGAGTTCCCGGGCCGCTGGGTCGGACAGCCGGTGTGGATCGAGCAGGCAGACAGCCGCGTCAATGACGGCGTCACCTCCGTGGTGATCGGCGCCCATGACTGGGCCGCCGCCTGGGCTACCGACAGCCAGGGCCGCGCCCAGTACGCCGCGGTTCCCGGCGGCGAGGGCCAGCGCGAGACGGCCATCCGCTTCGGCGTCAATCTCGTCATGTACGCCCTGACCGGCAACTACAAGGCCGATCAGGTGCATGTCGACGCCATCCTTGACCGGTTACGACGATGAGCGGCGATCTGTCCTTTGCCGCCGCCCCGCTGATCCCGCCGCTGTTTCTGGCGATCGTGGGGATCGTCGGCCTCGTCCTGATCGCGGCGCTGTGGTGGCGCCGGGCCCGCGGCGCCGCGTGGCGCACGGCCGCGGTGCTGGGCCTGCTTCTCGCCCTCATCAATCCGACGGCGGTCGTCGAGGAGCGCCGGCCGCTCCCGGACGTGGCGCTGGTCGTGGTCGACGAAAGCCCCAGCCAGAACATCGGCGAGCGCCGCCAGCGGACCGAAACGGCGCTGCAGCAGCTGCAGCAGCGCCTCGGCAGCCAGAAGGAGCTGGAGCTCCGGGTCGTACGCGGAGGCGGCAGCGGTGGCATCGGCGGCAGCGACGGCACGCGGCTGTTCGAGGCCGTCGAGCGGGCGCTGGGCGACGTGCCGCGCTCGCGGCTGTCCGGCGTGGTCATGGTCACCGACGGGCAGGTGCACGACGCGCCGAAAGACGCCCAGAGCGTGCGTATCCCGGCCCCGATCCATGTCCTGCTCACGGGAAACAGGAACGAGGTCGACCGCCGGCTGGTGGTCGAGCGCAGCCCGACCTACGGCATCGTCGGCAAGCCGCAGAAGATGACCTTACGGGTCGACGACAGCGGCGGCCAGCGCGAGCTGGCGCGCGTCGACATCCGCCGCGACGGCGGCGAGGCGCAGAGCGTGCGCGTGCCGGTCAACGTGCCGACCGAGATCGACTTCACCCTCGATCACGGCGGAGCCACGGTGTTCGAGATCGCCGTCGAGCCCGGCCCGCGCGAGCTGACCCTGGACAACAACCGCGCCGTGGTCGTGGTCAACGGCGTGCGCGACCGGCTGCGCGTGCTGCTGGTCACCGGCGAGCCGCATCCCGGCGAGCGCACATGGCGCAACTTGCTGAAATCCGATCCCTCGGTGGACCTGATCCATTTCACCATCCTGCGCCCGCCCGAGGCCCAGGACTTCACGCCAGTGAACGAGCTGTCGCTGATCGCCTTCCCGATCCGTGAGCTGTTCGAGGTCAAGCTGCACGAGTTCGATCTTGTGATCTTCGACCGCTACCGGCGGCGCGATGTGCTAGCGCAGATCTACCTCGACAACATCGTGCGTTATGTGCGCGGCGGTGGCGCGCTTATGGTGGCGACCGGCCCGAACATCGGTACCACCAACAACCTGTTCAACTCACCGCTCGGCCAGATCCTGCCGGGAACCGTCACCGGCCAGACCTTCGAGGAAGGGTTCCGTCCGAAGGTAACCGAGCTCGGGCGCCGTCACCCGGTGACCGCTGACCTGCCGAATTCCGGCGCGGGTAGCGCCGATCCGAGCTGGGGCCGCTGGTTCCGCCATGTCGACATCGAGCCGCGCCGCGGTCACGTCCTGATGTCTGGAGCGCGCGACCGGCCGATGCTGATGCTCGACCGTGTCGGCGAAGGCCGGGTCGCCCAGTTCATGTCCGATCACATCTGGCTTTGGGCGCGAGGCTACGAGAACGGCGGCCCGCAGGCCGAGCTGCTGCGGCGTATCGCCCACTGGCTGATGAAGGAGCCGGAGCTCGAGGAGAACGACCTCCGCGCCACCGTGCACGGCGACCGGATCGAGATCGCCCGCCGCACCTTGGTCCCCGACGGCCGCGGCGTCGAGGTGACCTTCCCCTCCGGCGCGCGCGAGAACCTCGCCCTCACCGAAGGCAGTGATGGCCGGGCGTTCGGCAGCCTGCGCGCGAGCGACCCGGGCCTCTACCACGTGACGGACGGAGAGCGCGTGGCCATCGCCGCGGTGGGGGCACTCAACCCCGTCGAGATGGCCGATGTGCGTACGACGGAGGAGCCGCTACGCATCGCCTCGGCGGCCTCGGGCGGCCAGATTCTCTGGCTGGTCGACGGGGCGCCGGACATCCGCCGCGTGCGTCCCAACCGCGACGCAGGCGGACGCGAGCCAGGCGGGCGCGGCTGGATCGGCCTGCGGGCCAACGGCGACTACGTGGTGACCGGCATCATGCAGCTTCCGCTGCTGCCCGGCTTCGCGCTGTTCGCCGTCGGGCTACTAACCCTGATCCTCGCCTGGCGGCGCGAGGGGCGTTGAGGGTAAAGACTTTCTTAATTTTTTTTCTCTAGCAAACCCCTATAGTCGCCCACTGCGTATCCCGCGAGAGGCCACCAGGGACCCCGTATGAGCGAAGAAGACAGCAGCCGTTCTGCCGCTGAGCAGCCCGCACCTGCCGCCTCTGCGCCACTAGACGAGAGCGCGCCCGCCGTGATGGTGCTGCGCACGCTGCAGAAGCTGATCATCGAAGCCCGCAAGGACCCGCAACACCGGCAGGTGGCCGACCAGGGCATGCGTATTCTGGTCGACGTGCAGCGCGCGCTTGCCGCCAACAAAGCGGACCCGGGCGCGATCCAGTGGCTGCGCCAGCTGGCGCTGACCTGGAACACCAAGATCCGCAACCAGGGGCTCAAATTCCGCCGCGTCTTCGAGCTGCTCGATCAGGCAGGCCCCAAGACCCCTCCACGCTGACCCGCCCCGCGACCGAGGTCTAGAGATTGTACCCGAGCTCTCGCGCCTTGCGCACGGCCCGATCGTGCCCGCGTTGACCGACCGCCTGTCCCCAACGCATACCAGCCGCTTGCGACTCCAACGCCAGTCGTGCAGTGAGGCCCGCCATCTTGCGCCCGGTGGGCGTGCGGTAGAAGGCGATCAGTGCCTCTAGATCCTCTTCGGTGTAATAGCGATCGAAGATCGCAGACATAATCTCGACGAACTCACCGATGGAGAGGCGGAACTCCGCGATGATCTA
>VGEI01000007.1 GCA_016869415.1 Alphaproteobacteria bacterium | reverse complement strand
CAAACCTGTGGTGCTCGATTGTGTACAAAATAGCACCATGGCAGGACACCCGGCAAGGGAATGCCGGGTTGGCCGCCGATCTCAGGCGTCGAAAGCAATCTCCGCGGCGTTGGCGCGGTCGTAGCCGCGGCTGGCAGCGATGAGCTGGCGCGTGTAGGCCTGTTCGGATTCGGCCTGACGCAACCGTGCCGCGTCCATGGTCTCGACGATGCGCCCGCGGCGCATCACCGCCAGTCGCTCGCAGAGATTGGCCACGACCGCCAGGTTGTGGGTGACCAATAGCAGCGTGAGCCCGCGCTCGGCGCGCAGCCGGCGCAGCAGGTTGAGGATCTCCGCCTGCACCGAGACGTCGAGCGCCGAGGTCGGCTCGTCGAGCAGCAGGATCGTCGGCTCGAGGATCAGGGCACGGGCGATGGCCACACGCTGACGCTGGCCGCCGGAGAGCTGGTGAGGAAAGCGGAAACGGAATTCGGGGCCGAGCCCGACGGCGCGCAGCACGTCGTCGATGCGCTGGTTGGGCCGGTCGAGGCTATGGATCGCCGCCGCCTCACCAAGCACCCTGTCGACCGTGTGCAAGGGATGCAGCGAGGCGTAGGGGTCCTGGAAGACGAGCTGGGCGATACGTGCGAGCCCGCGTGGCCGCTCCTGCCGCAAATCGTGCCCGGCGACCTGCGCCTCGCCCTGCCAGTCGCGCAGCAGGCCGGAGAGTACGCGCAGCACCGTGGTCTTGCCTGAGCCGGACTCACCGACCAGGCCGAAGCTCTCACCCCCGGCGACTGAGAAGCTGGCGTTGTCGACGGCCACCGACGTGCCGAACCGCACGTTAAGGTCGCGGACCGCAATGGCGGGAGCGCTCATAGCTCGCCCAGCCAAGCGGGGTCGCGGCGCAGCACGGGCAGGTCACCGGGCGGCGCGTCGATACGCGGCAGGGCCGCCAGCAGGCCGCGCGTGTAGGGGTGCTGCGCCCTGTCGAGCTCGGAAGCGCGGCAGGTCTCGACGATCCGCCCGCCATACATCACCAGCACCCGGTCGCAGAACGAAGCGACGAGGTTGAGGTCGTGGCTGATGAAGATCAAGCCCATGCCGCGCTGGGTGACGAGGTCGTCGATGATGGCCAGAACCTGCGTCTGCACGGTGACGTCGAGCGCCGAAGTCGGCTCATCGGCAATCAACAGGTCGGGCTCGGGAATCAGCATCATGGCGATCATCACCCGTTGGCCCATGCCACCGGAGACCTCGTGCGGATAGAGGCCCCAGACGCGCTCGGGCTCCCGTATACGCACGGCGGCAAGCATCTCCAGCGTGCGCTTCTTCGCTTCGGCGGCACCGGCGCGGTTGTGGACGCGGTAGGCCTCGGCGATCTGTTCGCCCACCGTCATCACCGGATTCAGTGAGAATTTCGGATCCTGCATGATCATGCCGATACGCCGGCCAGTGAGGGCGCGGCGCCCCGCCTTGTCGAGCGAACGCAGGTCGATGCCGTCGAACTCCAGCCGCGATGCCGCAACGACACCGGGTTTCGCCACCTGGCCGATGATCGCCCGGCCGGTCAGTGATTTTCCGGAACCGGATTCACCGACGATGCCGAGCTTCTCACGCCCCATCGAGAAGCCAACACCGCGCACCGCGTGAACGTTGCGCGTGGGAAGCGCGAAGCGCACATGCAGATCCTCGACCGCCAGCAACGGCCGGCTCATGACGAGGCTTTCGGATCGAGCGCGTCGCGCAGCCCGTCTCCGAACAGGTTGAAGCCTAGACTGAGCACGCAGATGGCCAAGCCTGGCACGGCGGCGATCCACCACTGGTCGAAGATGAACTTGCGCCCGGCGGCGATCATCGCCCCCCACTCGGGCTGCGGCGGCTGAGCGCCGAGGCCGAGGAAGCCGAGGCCGGCGGCGACCAGGATCACACCGGCCATGTCGAGCGTCACGCGCACGATCAGCGAAGGCATGCAGAGCGGCATGACATGGCCGAAGACGATGCGCGCCGGCGAGGCGCCGACGACCTTGGCCGCGGCGATGAAATCGCTGGAGCGGATGGTCAGGGTTTCGGCGCGGGCCAGGCGGGCCAGCGGCGGCCAGCCGGTCAGGCCGATGGCCAGGATTGCATTGTCGATGCCCGGCCCCAGCGCCGTGGTCAGCGCCAGCGCCAGGATCAGCCGCGGAAAGGCGAGAAAGATGTCGGTGACACGCATCAGCGCCGCGTCGACCCAGCCGCCGGCGTAGCCCGCCACGGCTCCGATGATCAGACCGATGGGCGCCGTGATGATCGTGACCAGGGCGATCACCCGCAGGGCGACGCGCGTGCCGTAGACCAGGCGTGAATAGACGTCGCGTCCGAGCTCGTCAGTACCCAGCCAGTGCTCAGCACTCCACGGCATCAAGCGGTTGTTGAGGTTCTGGGTGAAGGGTGAATGGGTGGCGAGCAGCGGCGCAAAGGCCGCTATGGCAATGATGATCAGGATGATGACGAGCCCGACCATTGCCGTGGGATTGGCGCGGAAGCGGCGCCACGAGAGCCAAGCGCGCTGCAGCGCCGCCTGCCGGCGCGAGGCCGGCGTGGGCGTCGTCAGGTACTCGCGCCAGGTGGCGGCGGTATCGCTCATCGGGTGCGCGGGTCCAACAGCTTGTAGAGAAGGTCGGAGAGCAGGTTGAGGCCGATGAAGATGGCACCGACCAGGATGGTGCCGCCAAGCACACCGTTCATGTCCGAGCGCAGCAGCGAGTCGGTCAGGTAGTTGCCGAGGCCAGGCCAGGCAAAGACCGTCTCAGTCAGCACGGCGCCTTCCAGCAGGTAGCCGTACGACAACGCGATGACCGTCACCAGCGGCACGGCGATGTTGCGGAAAGCATGGCGCATGACAACGTGCCATTCGCTCAGGCCCTTGATGCGTGCCGCGGTGACATACTCCTTGCTCAGCTGCTCGAGCATGAAGCTGCGCGTCATGCGGCAGATATAGGCGAGCGAGAAATAGCCCAGCACGCTGGCCGGCAGCACGATGTGGCGCCAGGCGTCCCAGAAAGAATCGAGGTCGCCGTCGAGCAGGCAGTCGATGAGGATCATGCCCGTGCGCTCGCGCACGGAATCGAGGAAGGCGACACTTTGCCGGCCGGTGCCGCCGACCCAGCCGAGCTGGGCATAGAAGATGAGCAGACCCATCAGCCCGATCCAGAAGACCGGCACGGAGTGGCCGATCAGCGCCACGATACGCGCCACGTGGTCGATCCAGCTCTGGTGGCGCACGGCGGCGAGGATGCCCAGGGGCACACCGACCAGTACGCCGATCAGCGTCGCCAGGGTGGCGAGCTCGATGGTCGCCGGAAAGACGCGCTTGAGATCGTCGAGCACCGGCCGCGCGGTCAGGACGGAGACGCCGAAATCGCCGGTCACCGCCTTGACGATGAAGCGCCCGAACTGCACGTAAAGCGGCTGGTCGAGGCCGAGCTCGATGCGCGTGCGCTCGTAGACGCCAGGCGCAGCGTTCTCGCCGATCACCGCCAGCACGGGATCGATGGGCACGACGCGGCCGATGACGAAGGTCACCAGCAGCAGCCCGAGGATCGTCAGGGCGATCGAGCCTGCGGTCTCGGCGATCTTGCGGGGCATGACGGGAGACGGCGGCCGGGTGGATCCCGGCCGCCGCCCTTCTTCTATCGCCTGACGATCTAGTTCTTTTCGACCGTCTTGAAGAACGTCGTCTCGGAGAGCGGCCCGAGGTTGAAGTTCTTGACGTTCTTGCGTTCCGCCAGCAGCTCCGTGTTCTGGAACATGACGATGAACGGCGAGCCTTGAACGAACTTGCGCTGCGCGTCCTCGTAGAGTTTCTGGCGCTTCGCGGCATCGCCCTCGATCATCGCCGCGTTGGTCATCCCGCTGAGCTCGTCGTTCTTCCAGGCGTTGCGCCAGGCCAACGGCTTGGCCGGTGCGTCATCGGCGTTGTTGATGTTCTTGGCGAAGGCATCGGCATTGGAGTGAGGATCGAGGAAATCCGAGCCCCAACGGCCGAGATAGATGTCGTGGTTGCGGGCCCGGTACTTGGTCAGCGTCGCCCGGAAATCGCCGGGGATCAGCTCGAGCTTGACCCCGCCCTGGGCGAAGGTCGCCTGGACCGCCTGGGCAATCTCCGTCCACGGCCAGGTGTTGGTCACATCCATGGTAACCGTGAAGCCGTTGGGATGCCCGGCCTCGGCCAGAAGCTGCTTGGCCCTGGCGACGTCGAGCTTGAACGGCTGGTCCTTGATGGCACCGAGGAAGCCCTGCGGAATGTAGTTCTGTTGCGTGGCGTAGGCACCGGCCAGAACGGTGTTGGCGATCTGGTCGTAGTCGACCAGATATTTGAGCGCCTGCTGCACCTGGGGCTTGCCGAGGATCGGGTGCTTGGTGTTGAGGCCGGCATAGGCGATGTAGCTCTTGAGCACGGCGCGGGTGGTGATGTTGGGGTTGCCCTGCAGGGCCTTGACCTGGTCGGCCTGGAGGTCGCGGGCGATGTCGACGTCGCCCTTCTCGATGGCCAGACGCTTGGTCGCCTGCTCCGGCATGTGGCGCAGCAGGACACGGCGCATCTTAGGCGCGCCGCCCCAGTAGCCGTCATTACGCTCATAGCTCAACGTCTCGTTCGCCCGCCAGGTGACGAGCTTGAACGGGCCGGAGCCGGCGGCGTTGGTCTTGAGCCAGGTGTTGCCCCAGTCGCCGTCCTTCTCGTTCGACTTCACCAGCTTCGAATCGACGATGGCCGAGACATTGGCCGAGAGGCAGTTGAGCACGAAGGTGGTGGCGTAGGCCTTGTCGGTCTCGAAGCGGAACGTCTGGGCGTCGAGCGCACGCGCCCGCTCCTTGACGTTGTCCTTGTTGAGACCGAACTGGGTGATGATGAAGCCCGGCGCCTTGTTCATGGTCACGGCGCGCTGCACCGAGTAAGCCACGTCCTCCGCGGTCAGCGGGTTGCCGGAATGGAACTTGATGCCCTGGCGGATCTTGAAGGTGATGACCTTGCCACCGTCGGAGACGGTCCAGCTCTCTGCGGCGCCGCCGCGGATCGGCCCGATATTCGCCGGATCGAAGGTAATCAGCTTGTCGTAGACCTGGCTGCCGAACTCCGAGCCGGTGAACTCGAAGCTCTCGTGCGGATCGAGCGACAGGATGTCGTCGAACTTCGCGCCGACCACGAGCGTATCGCGGGGCGTCTGAGCACTCGCAACACCGGTCGTCGCCAGCAATGCTGCCAGCGCCAAAGCGTATCTCTTCATGAAGCCTCCAATGGGGCGGCGCACCCTGCGCGGCCCGTTCATGCGCCGGAGGATTGGTCCGCTGCCGCGAAGAGTCAAGCCGCTGTGGCGGGGACCGGCTCGGCCCGCTAGTATTTCAGCGCATGCTGAGCAGCCACGGACGCTACGCTTTCTCGCCCATCGTCGAGCGCAAGGCCTGGGACTGGCCGGAGGGCAAGCGGCTCGCCCCCTATATCGCGGTCAATATCGAGCATTTCCCCTTCGGCGAGGGCATGGGCGTGCCGCTGGCGCCGGCCCAGCCGGAGCCCGACGTGGTCAACTTCTCCTGGCGCGACTACGGCAACCGTATCGGCATCTGGCGGTTGCTCGAGATGTTCGACGAACTCCAGCTGCCGGCCGCAGCACTCGCCAATTCGGAGATCTACGGCCATGCGCCCCAGGTGATGGCAGCGTTCCGCAAGCGCGGCGACGAGGTCGTCGGCCACGGCCGGACCAACGCCGAGCGCCAGGGCCAGATGAGCGAGGCGGAGGAGCGCAAGCTTATCCTCGAAGCGACCGAGATCCTGGCGCGCCACGAAGGGAAGAAACCGGCCGGCTGGATGGGCCCCTGGGTGTCAGAGAGCCGGGTGACGCCCGATCTATTGCAAGAGGCCGGCTACCAGTACCTGATGGACTGGGGCCATGACGACCAGCCGGTGTGGCTGAAGACGCGCGGCGGGCGCATCCTCTCGATCCCCTACCCCAAGCCGACCAACGACCTGCCGGCCCTGCATGGCCACAGCGCCGCACCGTCCGACTGGGCCGACATGCTGATCGACTATTTCGACGAGATGCTGCACCAGTCGCGCCGTCACGCGCTGGTCTGCTGCCTGTCGCTGCACCCGTTTCTCGCGGGCTTTCCCGGCCGGCTGCGGCAATTGCGCCGTGCACTCGATCATGTGACGGCACATCGCGACCGGGTATGGATCGCCCATCCCGGCGCGATCGCGCGTTACGCGGCAGGATTGCCCGAAGGTACGATCGTCTGAAAATCCCCTCTCCGCACGAAGTGGGGAGAGGGAGGGGCCCGTCGCTAACGCGACAACGCCGCGCGTTGCGCGGAAGCGACGGGAGGGTGAGGTGCCGATCCGCCGAGGACCCACCTCACCCGCTCGCTACCGCGCAAACGCTCCGCGTTTCGCGAAGCTCGCACCCTCTCCCCCCTCGGCGCTCGCCCCTTTTCCGGTTCGCGTGTGCTCGCACACGCAAACAAGACTCGGCGAGGCGCCTTAGGGCGGAGAGGGTTAGTAGTCTCAGCCGCCGATCCGTCGCTCCGCCGCCGGCGCGAGGTAGCCGCGATCGAAGACCAGCTCCGCTGGGATCTTGCGCGGCAGCTGGAAGCCCTCGGTTACGAGATCGATGTTCTTCTGCAGGCGCGCCGGATCGACGTCGCCGATGCAGTTGCGCTTGGCATTCTCGGTGGCGATGAACTCGAAGGCCATGGCCAGGCGCTGCAGCTCGATCGCCTCGTTGGTCAGCGGCTCGCGCGACTTGAGGGCGGCGATGGCCATGGTCGGGTTGTTGATCGAATCGCGCCAGGCGCGGATCGTCGCCTTGACGAAGCCACGCACGACCTGGGGGTTCTTCTTGAGAAAATCGGGCGAGACGATGACCGCGTTCGCGTAGAGATCGACCCCGTGGTCGCGCAGCATCAGCGTCGTGATGTCACCGTCGGCGACGCCCAGGCCGCGCAGCGAGAGGCGCGAGGTGAAGTTGAAGCCGGCGATGGCCTCCGTCTCACCGCGCGCCAGCATCGGCTCGCGCAGCTGCGGCGCCACGTTCGACCAGGTCATGCCCGCCGGGTCAAGGCCGTTCGCCTTGGCGAAGACGTTGAACAGACGGTAGGTGGAATCGAAGGACGGCGCAGCCCCCTTCTTGCCCTTGAGGTCGGCAGGCTTCGAGATTCCGTGCTTTTTCAGGGAGACGATGGCGAAGGGGGCCTGGTCGTAGATCATGGCGACTGCGATCAGCTCCTTGCCCGGGTTCTTGGCATTGAACTCGATGAGCGAGGACATGTCACCGAAGCCGATCTCGTAGACCCCGCTGGCGACACGGCCGATCGTGTCGCTCGACCCGCGGCCGGCATCGACCGTGGCGAGGTTGACGCCTTCGGCGGTGTAGTAGCCCTTCTCGTGGCCCAGCAGGAACGGCGCCTGCTGGTCCTGCAGGATCCAGTCGAGCGAGAACTTGACGCTCGGAGTTTGGGCCGAGGCAGGCGCCGCCGCGAGCACCAGCGCCGTGGCAATCGTCAAGAAACGCATGATGACCTCCCTGGGGTTGAAGGAGCGGGCGGGCGCTCTTCTGCCGGGCGCCCGCCCGCCGCAGCGGTGCCGCGCCCGCATCAGCCGCCGAACCACTTCCTGTCGAGCTGCTCCAACGTGCCGTCCTTCTGCATGGCTTCGAGGTGCCTGTTGATCTCGGCCATGAGGTCGGTGTCCTCCTTGCGCGTGTTGATGCCGACGACGCGCTTGTCCCACACCGCGGTCGTGGTCAGGCCGCGCAGGCCCTTGGCGTTGTGGCGCAGCACCGGGATCGGGTTGACCACGGCCTGGACGCGGCCGTTGTCGAGATCCTTCACCGCCAGCAGGATCGTGTCGTAGGTCTTGATCTCCTTGACCTTGCTCCCCAGCATCTGGCGCACGAAGGCGTCGCCCGAGCTGCCGAGCTGCACGCCGACGATCTTGCCGGCGAGATCGTCGGGCTTGGCGATGCCGGAGTTGTTCTTGGTGATCGCCCCGATGCCGGCGTCGTAGTACGGAACCGAGAAGGCAATCGCCGCCGCGCGCTCCGGCGTGTAGGTGAGCGCGGTGATCAGCGTATCGACGCGCTTCGAGGTCAGCGAGGCGATCAGGCCCTTGAAGTCCATGACCTCGAACTTCACCTGAATGCCGCCCATGCGTTTGCCGATTTCGTCGGCCATGTCGACGTCGAAGCCGATGAGCTTGGTGCCCTCCATCATCTCGAAGGGCGGGTAGGAGCCGGAATTTCCGGCGGTCATCACTTTGGTGCGCTTGACCTTCTCCAGCGTGGTTTCGGCCGACGCGGCGCCGGGCAGGCCGAGCAGGCCGCCGAGCGCCAGCGCCGAAACCGCCAGGGCCAGACGGCGGGTGGACAATGGGGTTTTCATCGAAGCCTCCTTTTCTTCTCTTCCAGATCAGACGTTGAACTCGAGGATGTCAAGGCCGCCGAGACGGTCGTAGAGATAGATGAGGCCGTCGCGGCGGTCGTAGAAGACGTCGTTGCTCTGTACGATCGTCTGGCCCTTGCCCGGCTTGGGGGTGTAGTGGCCGATTTCGTGCGGGTTGTAGGGGTCGCCGATGTCGACGGCGCGCAGGCCGCCGGCGAACCAGGTGACGAACAGGATGTTGCCGTGCACCTGCTCCTGCGGCTGGTGGGCGCCGAACCAGCAATCCTTGTCGAAGGGCTTGTCGTGCGGCACCCGGAAGGTCGAGACCGGAATCGGCTTGGTCTCGTCGGTGATGTCGACCACCCAGAGGAAGGCGTTGGGTGTGTGGGTCAGGCGGTCGGACACCTCTTCATCGGTACACACCAGCCACTTGCGGCCCTTGATCTCGTGCGGGATGGGCAACGCGGTGTGTGTCGGGCAGGGATAGGGCGGGCTCCAGTCGAGATGGCTGACCAGTTTCGGCCTGGCCATGTCATCGATGTCGAGAATGACGAAACCGCCATGCCAGTAGCTGGTGTAGAGGCGATTGCCCATGCGTAGCGGGTGGTGGCAGCGGTGCCGCGCGTTCTGCCAGGCCGGATGCTCGCCGCCGGCGATGTGCTGGCCCGGCAGCCACCAGCGCGACACCTCGGTCGGCCTGGCCGGCTCGCGGACATCGACGATCATGGCGACGTTGCCGTACCAGCCATGGACCTGCGGCGAGATGTAGGCGTACTCGCCGTCGTAGTCGAAGCGGTGCATGCCGCCGCCGTCGCACTTGAAAAAGGCGATCTCGCGCGGCTTGGCTTTGTCGGAGATGTCGAAGATCTTCATGCCGCCCTGGAACTCCATGTCCAGCCGGCCGAACTGCTCGTAGTTGATCAGCATCACGTCGCCGTGCACGCGCACCTTGTGCGAGTGCGTGTGATGCGGCACTTCGAGCGTCGAGACGAGCTTCGGGTGCTTGCGGTCCGAGATGTCGACGATCGACGTCCCGTAGGGGGGTTCAAGGTGGCCAAGATAGGCATAGTCGCCCTGGACGGTGACCTGCCCTCCGCCGGGGATCTCGAGACGGCCGATTTCGCGAAAACCTTTGCTCATCGTGGTGTGCTTCCTCCGGCTAAAACCAAGTCTGACGGCGGATTTC
This sequence comes from Alphaproteobacteria bacterium, assembly GCA_016869415.1. GTDB lineage: Bacteria > Pseudomonadota > Alphaproteobacteria > CACIAM-22H2 > CACIAM-22H2 > VGEI01. The sequence goes on along the minus strand of VGEI01000007.1, from coordinate 18,530 downwards.
GGTCTCGGCGACCACCCGCCCGCTCCTGATCACCCAGCGCCGCGGAGCCTGCAGCCGGATCGCCTCCGCGGCGTCGGGCGCGTCGATAACGACCACATCGGCGGGCGCACCCGGCTTCAGCCCGTATTCCTTGAGACCGAGAATCTTCGCTGCGTTCACCGTCGGCATGGCGAAGACCTGCTCGATCTGGTGGGGCATGCTCAGGTGCGCGGCGTGCGCCGCCAGCAGCGCCACCTCCAGCGTGTCGTCGCGCCCGAACGGGTAGAAGGTGTCGCGCACGCAGTCCTGGCCGAAAGAGACGTTGATCCCGGCCTCCAGCAGCTCGCCCACCCGGGTGATGCCGCGGCGCTTGGGCTGGGCGTCGAGCCGGCCCTGCAGCATCAGGTTGGTCGCCGGGTTCGTGATCATGTGCAAGCCGGCCTGCTTCACCTTGGCGATGACCTTGGTGGCGTAGTCCTGCGGATAGCCGGCGAGCGCACAGGTATGGCCTGCCGTCACCCGCCCCTGCCAGCCGTTCTCCATCGTCTGGTCGGCCAGCATCTCCAGCGTGCGGGCGTTGGGATCGTCAGTCTCGTCGACATGCATGTCGATGTCGGCGCCGTGCTTCCTGGCGATCTCGAAAGCGATGGCGATATGGCGCTTGCTGTCTGCCGGCGAGGCTTCGTTGAAGGGCATGCCGCCGACCACGTCGGCCCCCATCTCCAGCGCCTTCCACATCAGCTCCTCGGCACCCTTGTTCCGCAGGATACCTTCCTGCGGGAAGGCGACGATCTGGATGCCGGCCAGGTGCCTGTACTTCTCGCGTGCGGCAAGCACGCCTTCCATGGGCTTGAGGCCGCCGATCGTGTCGACGTCGACATGGGTGCGGAAATGCAGGATGCCATTGGCGACACCGGATTCGATGACCGAGCCGGCGCGCGCCACGACTTCCTCGGTCGTGTAGGTTTTCTTCTTCTCCCAGATGATCTCGATCGCCTCGGTCAGCGTGCCCGATCTGTTGCTGCGCACGTCCTTGTTGATCATCACCTTGTCGAGGTGGATGTGCGGCTCGATGAAGCCGGGTACGGCCAGGCGGCCGCCAGCATCGATCGTGCGCTTCGCCGTCATGCCCGGCGCCGGTATTACGAACCGACCGCCGACTACGGCAAGATCGATAGACTTGCTCTCGCCCCAGGGTTTGAGGTTGCGCAGCAGCAGGTCGGCGGCGGTGCTCATGGTGTGCTCTCTCAATGGGTCTGCAGGCGCCGCAGGAAAGCGCGCGTGCGCTCGTTACGCGGGTTGCCGAAGATCTCGGCCGGCTTACCCTGCTCAACGATCAAGCCATCGTCCATGAAGACGACGCGGTCGGCGACGTCGCGGGCGAAGGCCATCTCGTGGGTGACCAGCAGCATGGTCATGCCGTCGCTGGCCAGCCGGCGCAGCACCGCCAGCACCTCGCCGACCAGCTCGGGATCGAGCGCCGAGGTTACCTCGTCGAACAGCATGACATTGGGCTCCATGGCCAGCGCGCGGGCGATGGCCACACGCTGTTGCTGGCCGCCCGAGAGCTCGCCGGGATAGGCCCCGGCTTTGGGCGAGAGCCCGACCTTGGCGAGCAGCGCCTCGGCGCGCGCCACGGCCCGGTCGCGCGGCAGGCCCAGAACCTGGATGGGTGCTTCGACGATGTTCTCCAGCGCCGTCATATGGGGAAACAGGTTGAACTGCTGGAAGACCATGCCGATGTGGGTGCGCATGCGGTTGATGTGGCTTTCCGGCTGCTTCCTGCGGACGCCGCTCGCGTCGGGAACGTAGCCGATCCATTCGCCGCCGACGCGCACCGTGCCGTCGTCGAAGGGCTCGAGGAAGTTGATGCAGTTGAGCAGCGTGCTCTTGCCCGAGCCCGACGGCCCGATGATCACTACCACCTCGCCCGGCGCCACCGCGAGATCGATGCCGGCGAGAACCTTGAGGTGGCCGAAGCTCTTGTGGAGGCCTTTGACCTCCACCATCGCCGTGCCGTCAGTGTCTGCGCGCATGGCGTCCCCTCATGCGGCGGCGGGCGGCTTCGGCCAGCACCGCCGCCTCGTCGATGGTCGTCAGCCGGCCGTCGTCCATCACCATCCGTCCGGCGATCACGCTGTAACGCACCGTCAGACCGGTATGGCAGAGCACGAGCTGCCGGTGCAGGTCGTTGCCCGGCGCCAGGGCAACGCTGCGCCGGTCGAAGGCTACGAGATCGGCCGGCCCACCGGCCGCCAGGGGACCGGAGGTCAGCCCGAACATCTCGGCCGGCGCATGGGTCAGCATGGAGAGCGCGTCGAGGGTCGAGGGCCATTGGCGGCGGTCCTTGACTGCCAGGCGCTGCAGAAACGTGGCTGCCTTGGCCGCTTCCAGCATGTTCTGGCTGTCGTTGCTTGCTGCTCCGTCGGCGCCCAGCGCGACGCGCGCCCCGGCTGCGCGCATCGCATCGAGCCTTGCGATACCCGAACCCAGCCGCATGTTGCTGATCGGATTGTGCACGATGCCGGCCCCGCCGCGCGCCAGGTCGCGCATATCGGCATCGGTGAGCCAGGTGCCGTGAGCAATCGACAGGCCGGGCCAGACGAGATCGAGCTCGCGGAGATGACGCACGGCAGTCGAGCCGTAGCGCCTGCGGGCCTCGCCGGCCTCTTCCTTCGTCTCGTCGACATGGATGTGGAACGAGAGGCCCTTGTCCCGGGCCAGGGCACCGGCGCCAGCGAGCAGCTTGTCCGTGCAACGCGTGGGCCCGGACGGTCCAACGCCAATCCGCAGTCCCGCCGCCGGCTTGTGCCAGCGCTTCGCCGCTTCGGCGCAGAGCTCGATCTGGCGCTTCGCATCGTTGGACCGGTTGCGCGGGCCGATGCCGTCGCGCAACCAGACCGCCAGCAGCGCCTTGAAGCCGGCGTCGCGATAGGCGGCGGCCGCAGCGCCCACCGCCTCCAGCCGCGGCGGGTATTGCCGGAAATGATCGACCACGGCCACCGTGCCGGAGCGGATCATCTCGATGCAGCCGAGCTGCACGGCCAAGCGGATGCCGTCCGTATCCAGCCGGTTGAGCGTGCGCCAGACTTCGTCGAGCCAGTCGTGCAGCCCCTGCCCGTCCGCTAACCCGCGCGCCAGAGTCTCCGGCGAATGGGTGTGCGCGTTGACGAAGCCCGGCGTGACGACGAGATGGGTCGCGTCGATGCGCCGGTCGACGGCCCGCCGCGCCATGGCGTTGGGGCCGAGAGCCACGATGCGTCCGTCGGCCACTATGACGTCGCAGTTCTCAAGCACGCGCCAGCGTGTGTCGAACGGCAGGACCGTCGCGTTGATGAAGGCAATACGGGGGGATCTGGGCGCCATCAGCGGATCCGATACTTCGCTTCAATCCGCTGGTTCAGCCACTGCAGCGGCAGCGTCATGCAGAGGTAGAACAGGGCGACGCCGGCGAACGGGCTGAAGGTGTTGGCCTTCCAGGTCATGATTTCCATGCCGACGCGCAGCAGCTCCGTCAGCGCGATGGTCGAGACCAGGGACGTGTTCTTGAGAAGAGTGATGAGCTCGTTGGTGAGGGGTGGGAGCACGCGGCGCAGGGCCTGCGGCAGGATAATGCGCCGCATCGCCCGGCTGTAGGACATGCCGAGCGAGCGTGCGGCGCGCATCTGGCCGGGCTCGATCGACTGGATGCCGGCGCGCACGATTTCCGTCACATAGGCGCCGTTGGTCAGCGCCAGTGCCAAAATGCCGACGGTGAAGGCGCTGAGCTGGATGCCGGCCGACGGCAGGCCGTAATAGAGGAACATCAGCGTTACAAGCAGCGGCACGCCACGCAGCAAAGTGACATAGACGGTGGCGGCACCGGAGAGCAGCGGGTTCTTCGAGATGCGGGCGAGCCCGCCCATCGTGCCGAGGATCAGGCCGAAGGCGAATGAGACGACCGTGAGCTGCGCTGTTACCAGCGCGCCCTGCGCCAGAAACGGCAACGATTCAGCGAAGAGCCACCACTGAAAGTCCACGAGCGCCGGACCATTGCTGCGGCAGGGATGCGGACCGGAGTACCTGCACGCCAAGCCGTCTGTTAAACAGCGAACGGGAGCGTCGGCGCCGCCGGCGCCGGCCCAAGCGGCATCCGCCTAAAAAGGCGGCGCCGTATTCAGGAGGTAGTTCGCCAGCGCCCGCGGGCACGCCGCAGGCCGTCGGAGCGGCGAGGCCGGCCGAGCGGCGACGGCCGAGGCGCGGATGCGCCCGCCCTCGCCTCCATCCACCGCCTCTGCATGACCACTCGCATGGGGTCGTGCTTCCTCGACATGCAGCACCACGCGCTGCAATGGTAATCTAGCAAGAAGCAGGCCGGCCGCCAAGGCGGCAAGGGTTAAGAGAACGAATCACGCAAAGTCGCGCGGCAGTGGAATTCCGCCCCATCCGTTACGCACTCTCGGTCGCCAAGGAGCGCAGCTTCACCAAGGCTGCCGCGCGCCTCAACATCTCGCAATCGGCGGTCAGCGAACAGGTGCGCCTGCTGGAGGACGAGGTCGGCTTCCCACTTTTCCGCCGCACCGGGCGCGGCATCGAGCTCACCGAGCGCGGTCGCACCTTCCTCTACGAGGCCGAGCGCGTGGCCGGCGACCTGCTCAGCCTCTCCGACACGGCGCGGCGGCTGCGCGGCGTGCCAACCGACACGTTGACCCTGGGCATGGGTTCCGGCATGGCGCCCATCTTCATGCCGCGGCTGTTCCGCGACGCGGACGCGCTGCAGGGGCTGTGGTTGGAAATCGTCACCGCGCCGACCAAGAGCATCTTCAACGACCTGCACGAGGAGCGTATCGATGTCGGTATCGCCATCGAATCCGATCCCGACCGAGTGCCCGCCGGTCTGATCTTCGAGCGCCTGACCGAGGCCGAGATGGCGCTGATCGTGCCGCCCAAGCACCGGCTCGCCGGCGGCCGGCGCACCGTCGATCTCGGCCAGCTCGGCGCCGAGCCGATCATCATGAGCGAGCTGAGCGTCGGCTACGGCGAGGTGGTGATGGCCATGTTCGGCGATCTCGGCCTGCGGCCCAATATCCTGGCCGTCGCCGACAACATCGAGACCATGAAGGCCATCGTGCAGACCGGCACCGGCGCCGCCATCGTGCCGCGCGCCTGTGTCGACAACGAGGCGAAGCTCGGAGTGCTCAAGGTGCTCGGCCTGTCGCCGCCGCGGCAGGTTGCCTTCAGCCTGTTCCGCCGGCGCCAGCCGATGAGCCGGCGCAAGGAGGCGTTTGTCAACCGCTTGCGCCAGGCGCTGCGCGGCTGAGCTATGATCGCGGCCCGACTCCCTCAGGACTCCATCGATCATGACCTGGCCTCCTCCCGTCACCCTGCGCAGTAGCCGCGCCACCCTCGAGCCGCTCGACCACCGTCATCGCGACGACCTGATCGAGGCGACGAAGGACGGCGAGTTGTGGAAGCTCTGGTACACCGCCATCCCCAGCCCGGAGGGCATGACGGCGGAGATCGACCGGCGGCGGAACCTGCAGAGCGTGGGATCGATGCTGCCCTTTGCCGTAATCGACAACACCACCGGCAGGGCGGTCGGCATGACCACTTACATGAATATCGACGCCGCGAATCGCCGGGTGGAGATCGGCTCCACCTGGTATCGCAGGAGCTTGCAGCGCACCGACCTCAACACCCGGTGCAAGCTGCTGCTGCTGACCCACGCCTTCGAGGCGCTCAACTGTATCGCTGTCGAGTTCCGCACTCACTTCTTCAACCACCAGAGCCGGCGTGGCATCGAGCGGCTGGGGGCGAAGCTGGACGGCATCTTGCGCAGCCATCAGGTCCAGCCCAACGGCACTCTGCGCGATACCTGCTGTTACAGCATCATCGCGGCCGAGTGGCCGACGGTGAAGGTGCATCTGAGCTGGCAACTGGAGAAGTCGCGCGGCTAACCCGATATCGGATTTTCCGATATCTTTATCTCGAACACCGTTTTGACTCCTGCGCCCGGCGGGCCCAGTATTTTCGCCGCCGGGGGAGACGGCAGGCCCGAGTCAGAAGGCTACGCCCCCGTTTGTCGGGACTTCGCAGCCTCTCGAGACCGGTGAGCCGCATGACCGCCATCCCCCACCCCGCCCGCCTGCGCATCGGCATCGATACCGGCGGCACCTTTACAGATATCGTTTCCGTCGATGGCGCCTCCGGTGCCATGCGGGTCACCAAGGTCGCCAGCACGCCCTCGAACCCGGCCATCGGCCTGGTGCGCGGGGTGAAACAGGTGCTCGAGCAGGGCGGTGCTGCCATCGACGACGTCGCTATCCTCGCCCACGGCACCACGGTCGCCACCAACGCCCTGCTGCAGGGCGACATCGACTCCCTCGGCCTGATCGTCACCGAAGGTTTCCGCCATATCCTGGAGATCGCCCGCCAGTCGGTGCCCGAGGGCTACGGCAATTCCTATTTCTGGGTAAAGCCCGAGCGCATCGTGCCTTTGGACCTGGTGCAGGAGGTCGGCGGCCGGCTCAACTTCCAGGGCAAGGAGCTGCGCAAGCTCGACGAGAAATCGGCCCGTGCGGCGGCGCGTTATTTCAAGGCGCGCGGTATCAAGGCGATCGGCGTCTGCCTCATCCATTCCTACGCCAACGGCCGGCACGAGCGCCGCGTCGCCGAGATCCTGAAGAAGGAGTACCCGGAATGCACGGTCTCGCTCTCCTGCGACGTGCTGCCCGAGTATCGTGAATACGAGCGCGCGGTGACGACGCTGGTCGACGCCTTCGTCAAGCCGCACATGGAGCGCTACCTCAAGCGCATCCATGATGAGCTCGGGCCGGGCCTCCGGGAAAAGCCGTTCCTGGTCATGCAGTCGAGCGGCGGCGTGATGAGTGCGGAGCAGATCGTGCACAAGCCGATCACCACCGCCCTCTCCGGCCCCGCCGCCGGGGCGCTGGGCAGCGCCGTCGTAGCGCAGATCGCCGGCTTCGACAGCGTGGTGACTTTGGATGCCGGCGGCACCTCCACCGATCTCTGCCTGATCGAGGACGGCAAGCCGCATGTCACCAACGGCGGCTCGGTCGGCCCCTTCCCAGTGCGCATCCCGATGATCAGCATCGAGACCATCGGTACCGGCGGCGGCTCGATCGCCTGGGTCAGCCGCGAAGGTCACCTGAAAGTCGGCCCGCGCAGTGCGGGCGCGGAACCCGGCCCGATGTGCTACCCCAAGGGCGGCAGCGAACCGACCATCACCGATGCTAATCTGGTGCTCGGCCGCCTGCCGCCGGCGCTCATCGGCGGCGGCATTGCCCTGAATGTCGAGCGCTCGCGCGCTGGCCTCGCCTCTCTCTCGCAGAAGCTGGGCGGCAAGATGTCGGCCGAGGAACTGGCCGAGGGCATCATCGAGATCGCCAACTGGAGCCAGGCCAACTGCATCCGCCAGATGACCATCCAGCGCGGCATCGATCCGCGCGATTTCGCGCTGCTCTCCTTCGGCGGCGCCGGTCCGGCGCAGTCGGCGGCGGTCATGGACCTGCTCGGCATGAAGGCCTGTATCGTGCCGCCCAATCCCGGCAACCTCTCAGCCTTCGGCCTGCTCGCCGTCGATTGGCGTACCGACCACATCACCACCAAGGTGATGCATGAGGACGCCATCGACCTGAAGCTGGTCGCGCAGCTCTATGCCGGGCTGGAGCGCGACGCGACCCAGACGCTGCGCCGCGACGGCATTGCCGAAACGCATATCCGTCTCGTGCGCGAGGCGGATATGCGCTACGCCGGCCAGTCCATGGAAGTGCGCGTCACGGCCCCCGGCGGCGCGGTCGACAAGGAGTTCCTGACGAAGCTCGGCGATACGTTCCACGCGGCGCATCGTCGGACCTTCGGCTACGACTATCGCGGCGAGCAGAAGATCGAGCTGGTGAACCTTTCCGTCTCCGGTTTCGGTGTCATCGACCGCCCGACCATGCCGAGGCTGGAGATGCGCGACGGCGTGACTCCCGCCCGCAAGGCAATGCGCCCGGTGTGGCTGGGCGGCGCGTTCCGTGACACGCCGGTCTACGACCGCGCCGCACTGCCGCCGGGCTGGCGCTTCGAGGGCCCGGTGATCGTCGAGGAGTTCGGCTCGACCACCGTTGTCTTCCCCGGCCAGACCCTGGAGGTCGACCCGCACGGCATTCTGGTGATCAGGCGAACCGGCAGCAAACTGGAGTTCGTGCGATGACCGCCGCCAAGCCCTGGCCCGTCCCGCCGAAGAAGCCCGCACCCCGCGACGTCGACCCGATCGTGCTGCAGATCGTCGAGGGCACGCTCAACTCGATCGAGGCCGAGATCGAGTACGCCATCGAGCGCACGGCGCGCAGCCCGATGATCCGCGAGGCGCACGACTATCGCGTGGGCCTGTTCGACCGCTACTGCCGCAAGCTCACCGGCCGCTCCTACTCCGCCATGCCGCAGGCCGTGGTGCGCGACTATCCGCCCGAGACGATGAAGCCCGGCGACGTCTTCCTGATGAACGACACCTACCTGACGGAAGGCAGCATCGGCCACCTGCCGGACATGTGCTCGACGGTGCCGGTGTTCCACGACGGCAACGTCGTCGCCTACATCCAGGCCTTCGGTCATCACGACGACATCGGCGGTCGCGTGCCGGGCTCGATGCCGGGCACAGCGGTGACCGTGTTTGAGGAAGGCCTGGCCATCCCGCCGATCAAACTCTACAGCGAGGGTGTACGAAACGACGAAGCCTTCAAGATCGTCAAGCGCAACACCCGCGTGCCGGAAATGCTGGCGGCCGATCTCGACAGCGAGTTGCAGGCCTGCCTGATGGGGGCCAGGCGCATGGCCGAGCTCTTCCAGCGCTTCGGCGCCGATACGGTCGAGGCCTGTTTCCAGGCCATCCTCGACAAATGCCGCGACATCTACCGCAAGGAGCTGTTGCCCAAGATCGCCGATGGCACCTATGTCTGGGAGGACTACGTCGAGCACGATGGTGTGAGCGACCCCAAATTGCACAAGCTCGCCCTGAAGATGACCAAGAAGGGCGAGCGCATCACCCTCGACTTCAACGGTACCTCGCCGCAATCGACGGGGCCGATCAACTGGCCCGCCGACTACGCCGACGGCGCCTTTCTGATCAAGTGGATCGCGCCGATCCTGCGCAACCTGGCGGAGACGCCGGAGCGTGCCGCCGAGATCCACGTCAACGAGGGCGTGTGCGAAGTCTTCAACGTCGTCTTCCCGCCCAAAGGCACCTTGATCACCCCGGAATGGCCGGCTGCGACCAATGCCCGCTCCTTCGTGCTGCTGCGCTCGCTCGGCCTGCTCGCCGGCGTGGTGGCGCAGGCCGTCAAGGGCCGGATGCCGGCCGACCAGGAGACTATCCGCTACACCGGCTTTTACGGCACCGATCAGAACGGCAAGTCGTTCCTCTCGCGCGAGGTGCTGGGTGGCGGGTCGGGCGGGCGCTACTACGCCGACGGTAACGACGCCATCCACATCGTGCCGGACTCCCGCAACCAGCCGGCCGAGTTCACCGAGAATCGCTTCCCGGTGATCGTCGAGAAGCTGGCGCTACGCACCGATTCCGGCGGTGCGGGATTCCGCCGCGGCGGCCTCGGCTACGAGAAGCACTACCGCGCACTGGTCGACTGCCACACCATCGTCACCGCCGACCGTGTCCGCCTCGGCTGCTACGGTGTCAACGGCGGCAAGGCCGGCAAGCCCTTCTGCGTCACCGTCGATGCTCTCGGCCGCAAGCCCAAGGATCTCGGCGGACTGGTCGACGGCGAGCCACTCAAGGCCGGCCAGGTCGTCCGCGTCGTGACCACCGGCGGCGGCGGTTGGGGCGATCCCCTCACCCGCGAGAGCGAGCGGGCTCTGGCGGACGTGAACCAGGGCAAGGTCTCGGCCAAAGCGGCGCGCGACGAGTACGGCGTGGTGCTGGTGAAGCGCAAAGGCCTCTACGCGGTCGACGAGAGAAAGACCGCGAGCTTGCGCAAGCGGTTGGCCGCCAGGCGCAAGGGCAAGCGGCCGGCGATGATCGACCGCGGGCCGGGATACGACAAACTCGCCAGGCGACGCTAGACTGCGCCGATGAAACCCGCGCCGTTCCGCTACGTGCCCGCGGCCTCGCTCGAGGAAGCCCTAGCGCTCAAGGCGGAGCATGGCGACGAGGCGAAGTTCCTGGCCGGCGGGCAGAGCCTGATCCCGGCGATGAATTTTCGCATGGCCCAGCCGGCCATCCTGATCGACATCAACCCGCTGACCGCACTGAGCTACGTCAGGCAGGACGGCAACGCCATCCGCGTCGGCGCGCTCACCCGCTATCGCACGCTGCAGCGCGATGCGGCTATTGCCGGCAAGCTCCCGCTGATGGCCGAGGCGCTGCCCGAGGTCGCCCATCCGGCCATCCGCAACCGCGGCACGTTAGGCGGCAATCTCTCGCACGCCGATCCGGCGTCAGAGCTGCCGGCCGTGGTGTCGGCACTCGGCGGGACGCTGCACACGCGCTCGAAGAAGGGCACGCGCAGGATCGCGGCGCAGGATTTCTTCACCGCGGCGCTAACCACGGCCCTGACCGCCGACGAGCTGCTGACCGAGATCGAGCTGCCGGTGCTGCCGCCACGCAGCGGCACGAGCTTCCTTGAGGTCGCAAGGCGGCGCGGCGACTACGCCATGATGGGTGTCGCCTGCGCCGTGACTCTCAACGCCAGCGGCGCCTGCGCCGAAGCCCGTCTCGCCTACTGCAATGCCGGCGAGACGGCAATGTTGGCACCCAAGGCCGCAGCGGCTCTCAAGGGGCAGCGGATCGATGACAAGACGGCGCGCGCTGCTGCGGAAAGGGCCAAAGCCGAGATCAATCCCTTCGGCAACGTGCATGCCAGCGCCGACTACCAGCGTCACCTGGCCGGCGTGCTGACACGCCGCGCGCTGCTCGTCGCCGCTGAGCGGGCCGGCGCATGAGCCACAAGGTCTCCGTCACCGTGAACGGCACGACTCACGAGCGCCAGGTCGAAGCCCGGCTGCTGCTCAGCGACTTCCTGCGTCACGATCTCGGTCTCACCGGCACGCATGTCGGCTGTGAACATGGTGTGTGCGGCGCCTGCACCATCCTGCTCGACGGACTGCCGGTGCGCTCCTGCCTGATGTTAGCCGCCCAGACGAACGGCCGGGCGGTCACCACCATCGAAGGCCTCTCCACTGACGGCAAGCTGAGCCCGCTGCAGGAAGCTTTCCGCGACACGCACGCCCTGCAATGCGGTTACTGCACGCCCGGCATGCTGACGACCATGACGGCGTTCCTGGCGGAGACGCCCAACCCGAGCGAGGACGAGATCCGCGAGGCGCTGTCGGGCAATCTCTGCCGCTGCACCGGTTACCAGAACATCGTCGACGCGGTGAAGCTGGCCTCGCAACGGATGGCCAGATGAGCATACGCAGCTTCGGCCAGCCCATCAAGCGCAACGAGGACGGGCGCCTGCTCCAGGGCAAGGCGCTGTTCGTCGACGATGTCGAACTGCCGCGAATGCTGCACGCGGCTTTCGTGCGCAGCCCCTACGCGCACGCCCGCATCCGCGGCATCGACACACAAGCGGCCAAAAAACGTCCCGGCGTCGTCGCCATCTACACCGCCACCGATCTCGGAGCGTACTGGCGGCCGGGTTTCCTGCTGGTTCCGCCGCCGCCGATCGCCGGCATCACCTTCAACGAACGCACGCAGGTGCCGCTTGTCAAGGACAAGGTGCGCCATGCCGGCGAGCCGGTCGCCGTGGTCATCGCCGAAGACCGCTACATCGCCGAGGACGCCGTCGCCGAGGTGGTCGTCGACTACGAGGAGCTGCCGGCGGTCGTCGACCTCGAGCAGGCGCGCGATGCCAGGTCCGGCTTCGTGCACGATGATCTCAAGACCAACGTCGCCGCCCATGTCCGCCAGATCAAGGGCGACTACGCGAAAGCAGTCGCCGGCGCCGCCTGTGTCATCAAGCGCCGCTTCCTCTACGACCGCGGCTCATCACTGCCCATCGAGACGCGCGGCGTGGTCGCGCACTGGGACGCCAAGGCCGACCGCATGACCATCTGGGACACCACCCAGGCGCCGGTCTTCCTGCGCAATGGCCTGGCCGCCATGCTCGGCCTGAGCGAACGCCAGGTGCGGGTCATCGCCCCCTTCATCGGCGGTGGCTTCGGCCCCAAGATCATGATGTTCTATCCGGAGGAGGTCATCCTCCCCTGGGCGGCACGGAAGCTCGCCCGGCCGATCAAGTGGATCGAGGACCGCTTCGAGCATTTTTTCGCCACCACCCACGAACGCGGCCAACTGCACGACGCCGAGATCGCCCTGACCACTGACGGCCGCATCCTCGGCGTCAAGGACGTCTTCTTGCACGATACCGGCGCCTACGATCCCTACGGCCTAACCGTACCGATCAACAGCCAGTGCACGCTGCTCGGCCCCTATCACATCCCGAACTACGACAGCACTTTCACGGCGCTGTTCACCAACAAGCCGATCGTCACTCCCTACCGGGGTGCAGGCCGCCAGCACGGCGTCTTCGTCATCGAACGGCTGCTCGATATCGCGGCACGCGAGCTGAAGCTGGATCGCGCCGAGATCAGGCGGCGCAATTTCATCCCGCCCGACGACTTCCCTTACAACAATCAGATCATCTACCAGGATTTCACGGCGCTGACCTACGACAGCGGCAACTACGGCCCGATCCTCGACAAGGCGCTCAAGGCCATCGGCTACGCCGGCTTCCGCGACGAGCAGGCGCGCCAACGGGCGAAGGGCAAGCATCTCGGTCTCGGCATCGTCGCTTACGTCGAAGGCACGGGGATCGGCCCCTACGAGGGTGCCAAGGTGCAGGTGCAGGCCAGCGGCAAGGTCAGCGTCGCCACCGGCATCGGCACGCAGGGGCAAGGCCATTATACCAGCTTCGCCCAGATCGTTGCCGACCAGGTCGGCGCAAAGGTGACCGATATCGAGGTCGTCACCGGCGACACCGACCAGTTCTATTGGGGTGCCGGCACCTTCGCCAGCCGCGGCGCCGTGGTCGCCGGCAACGCGGTCAACGAGGCGGCCAAGGTCGTGCGCCAGAAGATCCTGCGCACCGCCGCGGAGCATTTCGAGTGCGCCGAGGCGGATCTGGTGATCGAAGACGGCAAGGTTACGGTCAACGGCGTGCCGGGCAAGTCGGTCGCCCTCGGTGTACTGGCCAACGTGGCCAACCCGATGCGCGGCGCGGTCAAGCCCGGCACCGAGCCCGGCCTTGAAGCGACCAGCTATTTCGGGCCGGAGATGGGGGCGACCGCTGCCGGCGTACACGCCATGATCGTCGAGGTCGATCCCGAGACCCTGATGGTCGAGATCAAGGACTACGTCGTGGTCCACGATTGCGGCACGGTGATCAACCCGCTGATCCTTGCCGGCCAGATTCACGGCGGCGTGGCGCAGGGCATCGGCAATGCCTTCTACGAGCAGCTGGTCTTCGACGGGCAAGGCCAGTTGCGCAATGCCTCGCTGGCCGACTACCTGATCCCGACGGCCTTGGACGTGCCGCGCATGACGCTCGACCACACGGTAACACCTTCGCCGCTCAATCCGCTGGGCATCAAGGGAGCCGGCGAGGCCGGCGCCATTCCGGTCGGCCCGCTCTTTGCCCAGGCGGTCGAGGATGCGCTGGGCCTGCCCGACAAGGGCATCGAGCTCAACGAGATCCCGCTGAGCCCAAGCCGGTTGTGGGAACTGGCCGGTTCGGCCGATAACATCACTGCGTCTCAGCAAGCCCGAGTCCGTTAACTTCAAAAAAGAGGGAGTTAGGATCATGACAACGAAGACAGAGGTTCCTGGTTATCTGCCCAACGACGTGCCAGAGCCTGCCCGGCTGGTGCTGCTCGGCCTGCAGCACGTCATCACGATGTTCCCGGCGACGGTTCTCGTCGCCCTGCTCTGCGGCTTCCACGTGCAGACGGTGCTGCTCGGCGCTGGCATCTCGACGATCGTGGCGCTGGTGCTCTCCAAGCGCTCGATCGGCATGTTCATCCCGCTCTTCTACGGCTCGAGCTTCAGCTACATCGCCGCCTATCTCGGCATCGCCAGCGCCATGGGCCACACCGTGCAGTTCGGCCAGCCGGCGCCCGACAACGTCATCGCGGTGATGCAGGCCGGCATCATCGCCACCGGCATCCTCAACATCATCGTCGGCTTCGCCATCAAGAAGGCGGGCAAGGCGGCGGTCGACAAGGTGCTGCCGCCGATCGTCACCGGTTCGGTCGCCTGCGTCATCGGCATCGGTCTCGCCAAGGCGGCGCTCGACATGTCCTTCTTCAACAACGGCGGCTACTGGGGTATCGCCCTGCTGACGCTGATCGTGACCATCGGCGCCTCGCATCTGCTGCGCGGCAAGGGCTTCGTCGGCATGCTGCCGATCCTCATCGGTGCCGTCGCCGGCTACATCGTGACGCTGATCGTCGCACCCGACCAGATCAGCTTCGCCCGTGTCGCCTCGTCGCCGTTCATCACCGCGCCGCACATCACCTTGCCGGACTTCACTGGCCCGATGGTGGCGACGGCGATCTTCAGCATCTCGATCATGGCCCTGGCCACCATCCCGGAATCGACGGCGCATCTCTACCAGATCAGCCTCTACGCCGACCGCCTGGCCGAGGAGCAGGGCCGCGAGAAGTATCATCTCGACCAGCATGTCGGCACCAACCTGGTGCTCGACGGCGTGGGTGACTTCATCCACGGCCTGTTCGGCGCCACGGCCGGCACCAACTACGGCGAGAACAACTCGCTGATGGCCATCACCCGCAACTACTCCGGGCCGGTGCTGATCGCGGCCGGCGCCATCTGCGTCGTCCTCGCCTTCATTGGCAAGCTCTCCGCCTTCGTCGGCACCATCCCGGTGTTCGTCAGCGGCGGCCTGGCGCTCTACCTGTTCGGCGTCATCGGCATGCAGGGCATTGCCCTGATGCAGGAGCACAAAGTGAACATGTTCGACCCGCTGACCCTGGCGGTCGGCGCGGTCATCATGGTCATCGGTATTGGCGGCAATATCGGCTACCCCGGCGGCTTCCTGCCGATCAAGATCCCCGGGATCTTCCCCAGCGGCCTGCCGGCGATCGCCACGGCCGCGGTGGTGGGCATCGTGCTGAACCTCGTGTTCCAGGCGATGCGGCCGGCGGACACAACGAAGTAAAAGGGTAACGGTCCGCGGGCGGACAGCCGCCCGCGGGTCCGCATCGCAGCAAGGAGTTCAGAGGCAATGGCCATTGAAGTCGCGAAAGTCGAGATCAAGTCGGTGTCGGACGCTTCCGGCGTCGAGGACTGCATCAAGAAGGGTCAGTTCACTGCCGACCAGGTGATCGCCGTCATCGGCAAGACCGAGGGCAATGGCGGGGTCAACGACTTCACCCGCATCCTCGCCGACCAGGCCTTCCGCGGCGTGCTGCTCAAGCACGGCAAGCGCGGCGAGAAGGAGATCAAGCAGATCCCCATGGTCTGGTCCGGCGGCTGCGACGGCGTGATCACGCCGCATGCCACGGTCTTCGCGCGCAACAGCAAGACGGGACCGAAAAAGAAGGACCGCCTGGTGATCGGCACGGCGCTGAGCGACGAGATTTTCCCCGAGGATATCGGCCGCCCGACCATGGTGAAGAAGGTCGCCGAGGGCGTGCGCCGCGCGATGAAAGACGCCGGCATCAGCAACCCCAAGGACGTCCACTACGTCCAGACGAAGACGCCGCTGCTGACGGTCGATTCCGTGCAGGACGCCGAGCATCGCGGCAAGACGGTGTTCTGCGAGGTCCACGATTCGATGGGCGTCTCCAACGGCACGACCGGCCTCGGCATCGCCGTAGCGCTGGGCGAGATCAAGATGCCCAAGGCCGAGGAGATCTGCAAAAACCTCGACCTCCATTCCTCGGTCGCCTCCTGTTCATCGGGTGTCGAGCTGACCCGGGCCCAGATCGTTCTGCTGGGCAACAAGGCCGGGGCCGGCGGACGCTACCGCATCGGCCATTCGGTGATGAAGGACGCGCTCGACATCGACGGCATTTACGATGCGATCCGCAACGCCGGGCTCGACCTGCCGAAGCGCGCCCGGGCCGAGGATCTAAAGGGCCGTTTGGTCAATTGCTTCATGAAATGCGAGGCCGACCGCCGCGCCAAGCTGCGCGGCCGCCGTCAGATCATGCTCGACGATTCGGACGTCCACCACCACCGCCACTCCAAGGCTGCGGTCGGCGGCGTGGCGGCCACGGCGATCGGCGACCCCGCGGTGTTCGTTTCCGTCGACGCAATGCACCAGGGGCCGCACGGCGGCGGTCCGGTCATTGCCATCGTCGACATGGGCGAATAACCGGCAAGGCCTATGCAATCATCGGAACACGGAGAAGAAGAGGAGGTCTTCCATGGGTAACATCGCTATTCGGGCATTCGCTCTTGCTGCTTTCACCGCTCTCGCCGCGACACCGGCTCTCGCCCAGGACAAGGTGCGGGTCGGCGTCTTCCCGGTGAGCTCGACGCTGCCCTATTTCGTGGCGCTCGAGAAAGGCTACTTCAAGGAGCAGAACATCGAGCCGGAGATGACCCGGCTGATCGGCGGGCCGCCGAACGTCGCGGCCATGATCGGCAACCAGATCGACGCCGCCGCCGTGCTGGTGACCATCGAGGGCATGAACGCCAACATCAAGAAGCCCGGCGTGGCCATGTACATCTCGGTCAACAGCCAGAACCGCACCTATCAGATGGAGCAGTTCGTCATCCGCAAGGGCTACAACGCCACCTCGCTCAAGGACCTCAAGGGCGCCAAGATCATGTCGGCGCCCGGCCCGGCGAACGTGACCATGGCCAAGGCGGCGCTGGCGGCGGTCGGCCTAAAGGACGGCGACTACACCATCGACCAGCTCGACATGGGCCAGCACGTCAACGCCATGACGGCCGGCACCTTCGACGCCGGCTACACGCTGGAGCCCAACGCCTCGACTATGCGCAAGATGGGCGTAGCCTCGACGTTGGAAGCCGGTGTCATCGCCAACTACGTGCTGGGCAACCCGGAGGCCAACGCCTTCGTCGGCGGCTGCGCCCTGACCACCGACTTCATCAAGGCGAAGCCCGATGTAGCCCGGCGCTTCACGCTGGCCTGGCACAAGGCCATGGACCTGATCAACACCAACCCGGCCGAGACGCGCAAGCACCTCATCAAGAACACCTTCACGCCGGACGACGTGGTCGACACGGTGCCGATGGTCCGCTACTTCGCGGCCAAGGATCTGACGGCCAAGGACAAGGCCGACTTCCAGAAGTTCATCGACTTCTCGACCCAGACCGGGACGTTGACTGAGAAGGTCGACGTCAACAAGTACCTGCAAGTGTTCTGAGATCAGTTGGGCAAGTCATGGAGCGGGGTGCGTCGGCAGTGAAGATCGTTCAAGGCAGCGGCCAGCCTGCCGACGCCCCCGCCCACATCACCATCCGCGGCCTGTCGAAGCAGTTCAACGGCGCGGTCGTCTACGACAGGCTCGACCTCGACATCCCGCGCGGCAAATTCGTCTCGGTCTTCGGGCCGAACGGCTGCGGCAAGTCGACGCTGATCAACATGATCGCCGGGCTGATCCCGATCGATGCCGGCGAGATCTTTTTCGCCGGCAAGACGCTCAAGGAGATCAAGTTCGGCTACGTCTTCCAGAACTACCGCGAGGCACTGTTCCCCTGGCTGCGCTCGATCGACAACATCGAGTACCCGCTCAAGCACATGAGCCTGCCCAAGGCCGAGCGCCGGGCGCGGGTCGAGCGGCTGGTAGAGCATCTCGGCGTCAAGATCGACCTGCAGCGCTATCCCTACGAGCTGTCCGGCGGGCAGCAGCAGCTGATCTCCATCATGCGGGCCCTGGTGGTCGAACCCGAGGTGCTGTTCCTCGACGAGCCCTTCTCCGCGCTCGACTACGAGATGACGCTCTTCATGCGCGAGCAGCTGCAGCGCATCTTTCAGGAGACCGGCACCACCATGGTCCTGGTCTCGCACGATCTCGAGGAGGCGGTATACCTTGCCGACCGCATCCTGCTGCTCTCCCGACGGCCGGCGCGCGTCGCCGACTTCCCCCGGAACGAGGCGCCGCGTCCGCGTACCGACGAGACATTGTCCGACGCCGGCTTCGTTCAGCTTAAGGCACACTGCCTCGAGGTCTTCCAGCGCGAGGTGCGCAAGGGATGATCGTCGTGATGTGCAGCAGTGCTCCCACTAACCCTCTCCGCCCTAAGGCGCCGCGCGCTTCGCGCGTGCGCCGAGGGGGGAGAGGATGGCGAGCTCCGCGCAACGCGAAGCGTTTGCGCGGTAGCGAGCGGGTGAGGTGGGCTGGCTCGGGTTCACAAGACACCTCACCCTCCCCATTGCTTCGCAATGGGTCCCCTCCCTCTCCCCACTTCGTGCGGAGAAGGATTCAGGACCGCAGAGCTTTTCCATGAAGCGCGAATCCTTCCTGCCTCTGCTGGGCATCGTCGGGCTGGTTGCCGCCTGGTATCTGGCGGTCTGGGTGCGCCTGGTCGACCCGGTGCTGCTGCCCTCGCCGCAGGC
>VGEI01000006.1 GCA_016869415.1 Alphaproteobacteria bacterium | reverse complement strand
ATGGTAGAGGAGAATGCAGCGTCGACCTGGTTGTTGATCATGCCGGTCATCGCCGCACCGAAGCCGCCGAACTCGACCTTCTGCACGTCGTTCCAGGTGGACCTACAAGGACAAGATCGGCGGGTTCCCTATCGGTTTTACCTTCCGCGATGGCCTCGAGACCGTTCACTGGAAGAGAGAGGTTCCGAAGAACCGCATGTAACGGCGTAGCCCGGACCAGCGGGGCAGACCAATGTGCCGTAAGCTCAACCCGCCAAGTCGCTTCGGCGGGTTGAGTTTTTTAGGCCCTTTGCGATAAGGAGCAAGTTAAAGTAGTTGGGTGCGCCCGCAACCAATTAATCAACGCCCTATCGCGAATCGCGCTCAGGCGTTTTTCATTTCCGGAAGCATATTGGAAGCAAGCGGGGAAGGATTATGCCCGGCCTTGATGCATGGTTTGTTCAAGCGCGGGAACGATCCGAAACGTCCGATGGTGTGAGTTTCATTCTTCACGTTCGAGAAGAATTGCCTTTTAGCATTCCTGCCAACGTATGGCCGACGACCACGAGTTCCGAAATGCGTGTCGGATAAACGGCGGCAATTTTTTAACGACGCGAAGCGCGGCCCCCTCGGGAAATGGTGACTTGGCGACGGGTGCCTTTGATCGGGCGGGCCGTCGAGGGAAATGAAGAAGTCGTCGCTTTTGTACAGCCGGTCCCCGGCCGCAGCCTATCCGTAAGCCAGCTGGCTGAGTTCGCCGCTGAACGATTGGCCCCCTACAAGCGGCCGCAAGAGATCGTCGTCCTCGAGGCGTTGCCGGCCAGCGCCACCGGCAAGATCCTGAAGAGCCGGCTCGCCCAGACAGCCGCCGCCACCGCCAAGGCTGATGCTGCCCATCAAGGCTGAGGCGCTGCGACGGCGGTGCCGTGGCTTTCCGCCGGCAGTTCCGCTATGACCGCGTCCAGATGCCGGCCCGCTGAAGCCGGCCGGTGTAGTGGGGGAACGACTTGGAAATAGCGGTTCTCGGGGGCGGCAATGGCAGCCATGCTGCGGCGGCCGATCTGGCGGATCAGGGCCATTGTGTGCGTTTCTGGCGGCGCGACCGCGACGCCGTGCACGCCCTGCGATCGCGCGGCGCGATCACGCTCAAGGATTTTCGTGGCACCCGCGCGGTGCCTCTGGGCCTGGTGAGTGACGATATCGGCGCGGCGGTAGGCGGTGCCGCCCTGATCGTCGTGCCGACCCCGGCCTTCGCCCAGGCGGACCTCGCACTTGCGCTGGCTCCTCATCTGGCTGACGGCCAGGTGCTTTTCCTGCCGCCGGGCACGTTCGGCAGCTATGTCATGGCAGCGGCGCTACGCCAGGCCGGATGTCGGGCCAAGGTGGCGATCGGCGAAACCGGAACCTTGCCCTGGCTGACCCGTAAGCACGGGCCCGAGACGGTAGCCATCACCACCCGGGCGACGCGCCTGCCGACGGGAATCTTTCCAGCACGTCTGGCCGAAAGCGGACTGGCGACCATCCGGGCGGCGTTTCCGGCGGTCGAGCCGGACGCGGACGCGCTCAGCGCCGCGCTGATGAATGCCGGGCCGATCATCCACCCGCCGCTGATCCTGATGAACGCCGGACCGCTCGAGCATTTCCCCAAATGGGACATCCACAAGGAGGGAACGCAGCCCGCGATCCGCCGGGTGACCGACGCGCTGGACGCCGAACGCATCGCGGTGCGCGAGGCGCTGGGCTACGGCAAGCCTCATTTTCCGTTAGCCGATCACTACTCGCCGGACGGCGAGGAGTGGATGTATGGCAACCTCGCTCACGAGAAGCTGACCGATAGCGGTGACTGGCGGGAGAAGATCGAGCTCACGCGCCACCGTTACATGATGGAGGACGTGCGTCTTGGCTTGGCTTTCCTGGTTTCGGTCGCCGATTGGGCCGGGGTGCCGGTGCCCGTGGCGCGCGGATTGCTGGCGCTGGGTTCGGCGGTCTGCGGCGAGGATTTCCGGGCGACCGGCCGCACACTGGAAAATCTCGGCCTCGCCGGGCGGTCGCGCGACACGATGACGGCCCTGCTGCGCGACGGGCTGGCGTGAACGACAAACCTGCCATCGCCGCGCTTGGCGCAGGGCGGATGGGGCGCGGCATCGCCCTGGTCTTCGCCTATGCCGGCCACCACTGCACCCTGATCGACATCAAACCGCGCGATGCGGACGCTCTGGGCAGGTTGCGTGGCGAAGCGCTCGCTGCCATCGACAGCAATCTGCAGGCGCTCGAGGCCGCGGGGGTCCTCGACAGCCTCCAGCGTCAGACGATCCTGGCTCGTATCGGCTTTACCGGCCGCACCGAGGCGGCAACGGCGCTGGCCTCGGCCGACGTGCTGTTCGAGGGCGTGCCCGAGCGCCTCGATGCCAAGCGCGAGGCCTTTGCCTTTGCCAGCCTGCATTTGCGGCCGGAGGCAATCGTCGCCTCCACGACCTCGACCATCCTGTCGAACGAGTTAGCCCGGTTCGTCGTCCGGCCGGAGCGTTTCCTGAACGCCCACTGGCTCAATCCGGCTTTCATTGTCCCCCTGGTCGAGCTGTCGCCGGCCGACACGACGGCGCCGGAGACCGTGCAGCGGATGAAGACGTTGCTCGAGGGGATCGGCAAGGTCCCGGTGGTCTGCAAGCCCGCCCCCGGATTCATCGTGCCGCGCATCCAGACCCTGGCGATGAACGAGGCGGCCCGCATGGTCGAGGAAGGTGTGGCGAGTGTCGAGGATATCGACAAGGCGACACGCTACGGCCTCGGCTTCCGTTTTGCTGTGCTGGGCGTGCTCGAATTCATCGATTGGGGGGGAGGTGACATTCTCTACTACGCCAGCCGCTACCTCTCGCAGGCAACGGGCCAGGAGCGCTATGCAGCTCCCGCCATCATCGACAGCAACATGCGTGAGGGAAAGCTCGGCCTGGGCAGCGGCAAGGGCTTCTACGACTTTGAGACAATGGACCGCGATGCCTACCAGAGCGAGCGCCTGACGCGTCTACTCGGCCTGTTGCGGCACCTCGATCTCTTGCGCCCACCGGCCTGACCGGTTGACCACAAAAGATTGGGCTATTTCCCATCGCAGCGCCGGGCTTGCCTCGTGGGTGGGAGAAGAGTTCAAATGGTGAGAACACCGGGAGCGAAACAATGAGTGTCCATTCACTGCTTGGCTATGCCCTGACGGTCCCCGATATCGAGCCGGGTCGGCGGTTCTACGAAGATTTCGGCCTGTCCGGCACGGCCCGCGGCAACGCGCTGGCGCTGCGCTGCGGCGACGATACGCGCGACACAGTGACCCTTGAGGCCGGCAAAGGTCGACGGCTGCGCCACGTGACTTTCGGCGCCTCGGCCGCCAGTCTGCAGGCGCTTAAGAAGAACATCGAGAGCCGTGGCGGCAAGCTGCTCGATCCGCCGTCGAGCGAGCCGGGCGCGGCCATTGCCGTGCGCGATCCCGACAACAACCTGATTGTCGTGCGCGAGACGGCGCGAGCTAACATTCTGGACCGACGCAAGGCGGTGATCGCTACCGAAGCGGCCAAGTACACACGGGCCGGCGGAAACCGCGGCTGCCCGCCGCGCAACATGACGGTGAAACCGTGGCGCCTCGGCCACGTGCTGTTCTTCACCCCCGACGTCGACAGACAAATCGCGTTCTACAGCGACGTACTGGGCATGAAGCTGTCCGACCGTTCCGGCCCGGTGATCGCCTTTCTGCGGGTGGCCGGCGGGTCAGATCACCATGTCCTCGCCTTCGCCAAGTCCGACCGGCCGGGCTTCCATCATGCGAGCTTCGAGGTCGGTGGCATCGATCACGTCGGCTTCGGCGCGGCCTCGCTCCTCGGCAAAGGCTATCGCAACGGCTGGGGCTTCGGCCGGCACGTCATCGGCTCGAACTATTTCCACTACATCCGCGACCCTTGGGGCTCGCTGGCCGAGTATTTCTTCGACATCGACTACATCGCCGACGATGCCTCGTGGCAGGCGAAGGACTGGCCGCTCGAGGACTCCCTCTATCTCTGGGGTCCCAACGTGCCAGAGGACTTCGTGCAGAACTTCGACGCCGAGCGTTAGCGTGCATACCGGCCGTAACCTAGCGCCGCGGGGGGAGACCAGCTAATATTGATCGACCGATAACGTAAGTCGGCATCCGACGGCGATAATCAAACCAATCATCCAGGGAGGATTCATGCTCGACAAATCGTTTACCCGGCGGGCCGGTCTGAAGACTGCGGCAGCCGCCGTCGCGCTGCTCGGGTTGGGCGGCGCTGCCGAGGCGCAGCAGCCGCCGATCAGGATCGGCTACGGCATGTCGCTGACCGGCGGTCTCGCGGTCAACGGCAAGGCGGCGATCATCGCCCACGAGGCATGGAGAGACGACGTCAACGCCAAGGGCGGCCTGCTCGGGCGTAAGGTTGAGCTCGTCTACTACGACGACCAGAGCAATCCGTCGACCGTACCGGCGCTCTACCAGAAGCTGATCAGCGTCGACAAGGTCGACTTCGTCATCGGCGGCTACGCCACCGTGCCGCTCGCCGCGGCGATGCCAGTCGTCATGCAGCACAACAAGGTGTTCGTCGGGCTCTTCGGCCTGGCGGTGAACGAAGAGTTCAAGTACCCGAAGTACTTCTCGATGGCCCCTCCGGGCCCGGATCCCAAACCGGCCTTCACCAAGGGCTTCTTCGACATCGCCATGCAGCAGAACCCGAAGCCGCAGACGGTGGCGATCATCGCCAACGATCTCGAGTTCTCGAAGAACGCGGCGGACGGGGCGCGCGAGAACGCCAAGAAGGCGGGGCTGCGGATCGTCTATGACCGCTCCTATCCGCCGACCACGCCTGATTTCACGCCGATCGCCCGTGCCATCCAGGCGACCAATGCGGACCTCGTCGTGGTCTGCTCGTATCCGCCGGACTCCCTCGGCATGGTGCGGGCCGCCAATGAGGTAGGGCTCAAGCCGAAGATGTTCGGGGGTGCAATGGTCGGTCTCCAGGCCACGGCCATCAAGACACAGCTTGGGCCGCTGCTGAACGGCATCGTCAACTACGACTTCTGGTTACCCGCCTCGACCATGCAGTTCCCCGGGGCGCTGGAGTTCCTCAAGCTCTACCAGGCCAAGGCACCGGCCGCAGGCGTCGATACCCTCGGCTACTACATCCCGGCCTGGGCCTATGCCCAGCTCGAGGTGCTCGGCCAGGCGATCGAGGCGACGAAGTCTCTCGATCAGGAGAAGATCGCCGACCATCTCTCCAAGGCGACCTTCAAGACGCTGGTCGGTGACGTGAAGTTCGGCAAGAACGGCGAGTGGGCCGAGGAACGCATGCTCCAGGTGCAGTACCAGAACATCAAGGGCAATGCGATCAGCGAGTTCACGGATATGTCGAAGACGGTGATCGTCACGCCGGCCAAGTACGCCACCGGCAAGGCGATCTATCCGTTCACGGCCGCGAAGTAACGCGGGCTGGCAACGGCAAGACAGCGCCGCCCGGGGAAGCCCGGGCGGCGCTTTTTTCGTGCGTGATCGTCACCCCAGCCAAGCGGCCGGCAGGCCGCGCGAGCTGGGGTCCAGACTCATCCGGATACAAGGTGCGCGAAGCGCGCTACTTCATGCTGGACCCCGGATCGGCGCTCGCTAACGCTCGCTGGTCCGGGGTGACAGTCAGGAAAGCGGCGCGATCTTGAGATCGCTGGCGAGTTGGTCCAGCTGAGCCCGCAAGGGGGCGGGAAGGGGAATGCCTTTGGCGCTGCGCTCGGCGCGCTTGGCATGGCTCTGCTCACCGGGTAGCCAGATGCGCTCGACGCCCGGCAGACGCGCCGAGGCGCGCATCTGCCGCGCCACGTCATCGACCTTGCGCTTGAACTCGGGGACGGGTCCGAATGCGGCGATGTCGATGGTGACGATCGCCTGGCCGGTGTTGGTCACCGTCACTTCGTCCTTGTTGAAGTCGATGGTCTCGCGCGCCATGGCGGCACCGTTCAGCGTGCCGGCCAGCAGGCCGATGACCAGAGCCAGCCCGTAGCCCTTGTAGCCGCCGATCGGCACCAGGAAGCCCTCGTCAGCGCGTTTGGGGTCGGTAAGCGGCTTGCCCTGCCGGTCGATCATCCAGCCCTCGGGCATGATCTCGCCACGCTGCGCCTTGGTCTTAACCTTGCCGTAGGCGGCGACCGTGGTCGCCATGTCGAGCACGATCGGCGGTTCGTCCTGGGTAGGGATGGCCACCGCCAGCGGGTTGGTCGACAGCAGCATGTCGATGCCGCCCCAGGGCGGCAGATGATTGGCGTTGCCGACCGCGAGATAGAGGCCGGCCATGTCATGGGCCAGGGGCATGGAGGCATAGAGCGAAGCCGGCCCGGCGTGGTTGCTGCGATTCACGCCGACCCAGGCCACACCGGCGGTCTTGGCCTTGGCGATGGCCGTCTGTGCGGCGAAGCGCATGACCAGGTGCCCCATGCCGTTGTCGCCGTCGACTAGCGCCATCGCGGCTTTCTCGCCGACCACGCGGATATTCGGCCGCACGTTGATGCCCTTGTTGCGGATGCGCCGGACGTATTGCGGCAGGCGGAAGACGCCGTGACCGTCGGCGCCGATCAGGTCGGCACGGGTCATCAGCTCGGCCACCGCCGCGGCATCGGCCGGCGGCAGGTCGACGGCCGCCAGGGTTCGGGCGATGAAATCCTGAAGCTGCTGTGCGGCGATAGTGCTCATTTTCGGTCCTCGGCGCTGGCTCGGCAGGGTTCTATGGCCGAATCCGCTGGACCGCAACCCGGGCCGGGGCGACACTTTGCTGCAACGGTTCGACCCTGGCAGGGTGGTCGTTGCCAGATTGCTCAATTAGCGATAGATAAATAAGCAACAAGAAGACAGAGCCGCCATAGCTGGCGTGCACGGGGAGGACGGGAGTGAAGCAGATCGAGGTCGGCATCATCGGGACCGGCTGGTGCGGAGGTATTCGCGCCGAGGCCTGTGCCGTTCATCCCCTAGTCAAGGCGCTACACATCGTCGAGAACCGGCCGGAGCGGCTGGCCGAGATGCAGGCCAAGACCGGCGCCAAGACGGCAAGCGCCGATTACCGGCAGTTGCTGAAGAACAACAGTGTCGAGGCGGTGTTCGTCTGCGCCACGCCGGAGACCACCCACTACCCGATGGCCAGGGAAGCGCTGCTCGCCGGCAAGCATGTCTTCCTGGAGAAGCCGATTGCCATCACGCTGGAAGAGGCGGACGAGCTCGTCGCTCTGGCCAAGCGCGCAAAGCTCAAATTCACCATCGGCTACTCGCAGCGCTTCAACCCGAAATACGCCTACTGCAAGAAGGTGATCGTCGACGGAACGCTGGGCCAGCCGGTGAGCGCGTTGGTCAGCCGGCACATCACCCGCGGCCTGGGCAAGAAGATCAGCGGTCGCACCAAGCTCTCGCCGGCGGCCATGGAAGCGACCCACGACCTCGATTTTGTGCTCTGGTGCCTCGAGCCGTCAAAGCCGGTACGGGTCTACTCGCAGACCGTCTACAAGGCGATGGCGGCGACCAATCCCAACGTGCCGGACTGCCAGTGGATCATGGTGACGATGGACAACGGCGTCGCCTTCACCATCGGCGCCGGCTGGATCCTGCCGCCTGGCTACCCGAATTTCTCCTCGACCTGGATCGAGATCGTCGGCACCGAAGGTGCCGTGATGGTCGACGACACGCATCGTGATGTCATGCTCAACACCATGGGCAAGGGCATGGTCCTGCCGATGTCGACCATGCCGGGCGAATCGCTCGGTCATGTCTACGCCGGCTCGATGGCACCGGAGACCGTCCACTTCGTCGAGGCGGTGGCCTGCGACCGTCCCGTGATGGTCACGCCGGAATCGGCGCGCACGGTGATGGAGCTCTACATGGCGGCCGATCTTTCGGCGGAGCGTAACGAGCCGATCGACCTGCCTCTGTCCAACGAGGCCGCGGTGGCCCTCGCCGCGGCGGGGGCGCGGGCATGACCCGGCCCAAGGCGAAACCCATCGGGCTTGCCATTATCGGCGCCGGCCGTGTCGGCCTGTTCCGCGGCGGTGTTGCCGCGCGCCATCCGGCGGTGCAGTGGATCGGCATTGCCGAGACCAAGCCAGGGCGCGGCCAGGAAGTCGGGCAGAAGATCGGCGCCGATTTTGTGACCGCGGATTACCGCGAGCTGCTCAAGCGGCCCGAGGTGACGGCGGTGATCGTGGCTACCGACGAGCACCTGCATGTCGATCCGGTGCTGGCGGCGGTCGAGCGCGGCCTGCCGATGCTGATCGAGAAGCCGCTGGCGACCACCCTGCCGGATTCGGCGCGTGTGCTGCGCGACATCCAGCGCTCGGGGGTGGATGCCGTGGTCGGCTACACCCAGCGCTTCCGCCGCCGCTGGCTGGCCGCCAAGGAAAAAGTGCGGACCAACGCGCTGGGCGACGTGACGCTGGTTACCTCGCGCGCATTCATGAACCGGCTGGTCGCCATCGACAACTACAAGCGCACCGACGATCCGAGCACCATCTCGCCGATGGTCATCTCCGGCACGCACGCTCTCGACATCGTCATGTGGTACATGGAATCCAAGACGCCGGTCGAGGTCTACGCGCGCTCGATCGACAAGGTACTGGGTCCGCTCTACAAGGGCATCGACGCGACGGCCGGGATGATCATGTTCTCCGACGGGGCCGTCTATCATCTCAACATGTCCTGGGCGCTGCCGGTCACCTGGCCGGCGGCGGTCTACAGCCTTGAGGTGGGCATCGTCGGCACCGAGGGCGTGCTGACCATCGACGACACGCATCGCGACATCGTCATGGCCGTCTCGGCGCCGCAGGCGGAAGGCTACGCGCCGGACAAGAGCCGGCTCGTCGATTTCCTAGGCAGCTATCCGCCAGGCGACATGGCGCTGGGCGAGCTGCGCGGCCCGATGCGCGAGGAGACGGAGCAGTGGCTGAACCGCGTGGCGCTGGGTCTCAAGACCCAGCACGCGACAGCGGCCGAGGCTCATAACCGGCTGATGCTGACCAAGGCGCTCGACCTGTCGGCCAAACGCAAGCAGGTCGTCCGCCTGCCGCTCGATCCCGAGGAGGAGCGCGCGGCCGCCTGACGACCCAAACACCGCCTGTACCGAGAACAAACCGGGCAGGCCCAACGAAGGGAGGACGCTATGTACAGGAGAACGCTACTGTCTTTGCTGCTGGGTGGAGCGGCATTGGGCATTCTCGCGGCACCGGCGGCGGCCCAGGTCCGCGAAGACCCGTCCGCTTATCCGTCGCAGACCATCCGCATGGTCGTGCCCTTCGCGCCGGGCGGCGCCTCTGACTTCGCCGCGCGCCTGATCCAGCCGGGCATGAGCGAGGCCCTGGGCAAGCAGATCGTCATCGAGAACCGGGCCGGAGCGGCGGGCAATGTCGGCATGGACGTGGCGGCGCGCGGCGCTCCGGACGGCTATACGCTGTTCCTCGGCAATGTCGGCACCGTGTCGATCAACCCCTATCTCTATTCCGATCTGACTGTGAAGCCGGAACGCGACTTCATCCCGGTGACCATTGTCGCCGACACGCCCGGCATCCTGATCGCCAATCCGAAATTTCCACCCAACAACGCCAAAGAGTTCGTCGCCTACGCCAAGGCCAACCCGGGCAAGGTGAACTTCGCCTCGCCGGGCAGCGGCAGCCTCAACCGGCTGGAGATGGAGCTGTTCCGCAAGGCCAACGGTATGGATATGACGCACATTCCCTATAAGGGCGGTGCCGGCCCGGCCGTGGCAGACATCATCGGCGGCCATGTCGAGGTCATGTTCACCACCATCTCGTCCGCCATCAACCATGTGAAGGGTGGCCGGCTGAAGGCCCTGGGTGTCACGACCCGCGATCGGGTGCAGGCCCTGCCCGAGGCCCCGACCCTGGTCGAGCAGGGGTTCCCGGACAACGTCAGCGCCTCATGGCAGGGGCTGCTGGTGCCCAAGGGCACGCCGCGGCCGATCATCGACAAGATCCACGCCGCTGCCGTCAAAGCCATGTCGGACGAGAACGTGCGCAAGCGCTTCCTCGATTCCGGCACGATCCCGGTAACCAATCGGACGCCGGAGGAGTTCAAAACGTTCCTGGAGGCCGACGCGAAGAAGTGGTCGCAGGTCATCAAGGACGTCGGCGCCACGCCGGATTGATCCGAAGTCGCATTGACCGAAACGGGGCGTCGTGGTGGGGTACCCATCGCGGCGCCCTTCGAATTAACGAACCGGAATGAAGCGGCGAGCCAATCGGCGCCGTGAGTCGCGCCGGGGCAGGGGATGGGAATGAAGGTTCGGCTGACGACGGATCTGTTCACCGGCCTGCTGTTTCTGGCGTTCGGCATCTTTGTCATCGTGTACGGCTCTCGTTATCCGCTCGGCACGACGGCGCGCATGGGCCCGGGATATTTCCCGCTGGTGGCGAGCTCCGGCCTCTCTCTGCTGGGGGTCGTCCTTGTGGCGCGCTCGGTGATCCGCGAGACAAGCGCGGAGGTCAGCGGCATCAATCTCCGCCCGATGCTTCTGATCCTGTTCGGCACTCTGGCGTTCGGGCTGCTGATCGAGCGCGTGGGTTTTCTTGTCGCCAGCTTCGCGCTTGTGGCGCTGACGCGTTTTGCCGAGCGCGATGTCCGCCTGGCCGAGACGGCAGCCCTGGCGGCTGGCCTGACCGCGTTCACCGCGGCGATTTTCTGGTACGCGCTGGGCATGCCGCTGCGCCTGGTCGTCTGGTGATCGGCTGACATGGAGCTCTTCGACCGCATCATCTTCGGCTTTTCGGTGGCCCTCCTGCCGATCAACCTTCTCTATGGCTTCGTCGGCACGCTACTCGGCACGCTGATCGGCGTCCTGCCGGGCCTCGGACCCGTGGCGACTATCTCGATCCTGCTGCCCATCACCTTCGCGCTCGAGCCGCAGCAGGCGATGATCATGCTCGCCGGTATCTACTACGGCGCCCAGTACGGCGGCTCGACCACGGCGATCTTGGTGAATCTGCCGGGCGAGTCCTCGTCGGTGGTCACCTGCATCGACGGCTATCAGATGGCGCGGCAGGGCAAGGCGGGGCTGGCCCTGGCCACGGCGGCGCTGGCCTCCTTCATGGCCGGCACCTTCGCCACGCTGGTGATCGCGGCGGCAGCGCCGCAGCTTGCCGAGGTGGCGCTGGAGTTCGGTCCCGCCGACTATTTCTCGCTGATGGTCTTCGGCCTGGTCGGCGCTGTGATCCTGGCGCGCGGCTCGGTGGTCAAGGCCATCGGCATGATCCTGATCGGCATTCTGCTGGGTACGATCGGCATCGACGTCAACAGCAGCGTGCCGCGCTTCACCTTCGGTATCCCGCAGTTCGGCGACGGTATCGAGTTCGCGGTCGTCGCCATGGGCCTGTTCGGCATCGGCGAGACCATCGCCAATCTGAGCCGCGGGGAGGCGGCGCGGACCTCGGTCAAGGATTTCTCCGGCCTGTGGCCAAAGCTCAGCGATCTGCGCGCCATAATCCCGCCCTCGATCCGTGGCATGACCCTGGGCTCGGCCCTCGGCATTCTGCCGGGCGGCGGGCCGATTCTCGCCGCCTTCTCCGCCTACTCGATCGAGAAGAAGGTTGCCAAGGACCCAAGCCGCTTCGGCAACGGCGCCATCGAGGGCGTCGCCGGCCCGGAATCCGCCAACAACGCTGCGGCACAGACCTCGTTCATTCCCATGCTCACCCTCGGCCTGCCGTCGAACGCCGTCATGGCGCTGATGATCGGCGCTCTGATGATGCAAGGCCTGCACGCCGGGCCGCAGCTGATGACCAACAAGCCGGATCTCTTCTGGGGCCTGATCGCCAGCATGTGGCTGGGCAACCTGATGCTGGTGATCCTCAACCTGCCGCTGGTCGGCATCTGGGCCAAGTTCCTTACCGTACCGTACCGCTTCCTCTATCCCGGCATCATCCTGATTTGCTGCATCGGCGTGTACAGCATCAACAGCAGCGCGCTCGACGTCATGCTCGCCTGCCTCTTCGGGCTCATCGGCTACATCTTCCACAAGCTGGAATGCGAGCCCGCACCCCTGCTGCTCGGCCTCATCCTCGGGCCGCTGATCGAGGAGAACATGCGGCGGGCACTGCTCATCTCCAAAGGCAATTTCGAGACTTTCATCGCCCGGCCGATCAGCCTGAGCTTCCTCATCCTGACGGCGATCCTGATCGTCTTCCTGGCGGCCCCGCGCCTGCGTTCGACGCGCGAGCGGGCCTTTCAGGAGCAGAGCTGACCCCCTTCGACTTCCCAACCCGCGAGAAAATTTGAATGGCCAAGAGTCAGGTTATCGACACCCACGCCCATTGGTTTCCTGCCGACTACGTGCGGCTGATTGAGAAGGACGGTGTCGCCAACGGCGCCAGGCTGGAGCGTAACGACAAGGGCCAGACGGTCTATGTGACCGAGAAGATGCGCCAGGTCTTCGATCCACCGATGATCGAGCTCGACCTTCGGCTGGCGGCCATGGACCGGGCGGGGGTCGACGTCCATGCCCTGTCGCTCACCTCCCCGATGGTCTACTGGGCGCCGCCGGCTTTCGGCCTGGCCCTGTCGCAGGCCTACAACGATTCGGCCTCGGCGGCGCACCGCAAGCATCCCGGCCGCTTTGTCGGCATGACCATGCTGCCGATGCAGGCTCCCGATTTGGCGCTCAATGAGCTGGAGCGGGCCGCGAAGCTGCCGGGCATGCGCGGCATCTACGTCGCCACCAACGTCAACGGCACCGAGCTCGACGACAAGAGCTTCTGGCCGATCTACGCCAAGTGTGAGGCTCTGGGCTGGCCAGTCTTCCTGCATCCGGTCGACACCATCGGTTCCGACCGCACCAAGCGCTTCTATCTGCGCAACCTGCTGGGCAACCCCTACGATACCGGGGTGGCGGCAGCGCATCTGGTGTTCGGCGGCGTGCTGGACGCCTTTCCGAAGCTGGAGATCCTGCTGCCGCATGCCGGCGGCACCTTCCCCGGGCTGATCGGCCGCCTCGATCACGGGACCAAGGTGCGGCCCGAGCTCAAGCACATGAAACAGCCGCCCAGCGCCTATCTCAAACGTTTCACCTACGACACGATCGGCCATAACGACCGCATCATGATGAACTTGGTGCGTCTGGTCGGTGCCGACCGCGTCATGCTGGGCAGCGACTACTGCTTCGACATGGGCCACGAGCGGCCGGTCGACGTGGTCGACCGGTTGACCGAACTGTCGGCGGCCGAGCGCGGTCAGATCCTCGGAGAGACGGCGGCCCGGCTGCTGCGGATCGGCGCATGACCCTGCCGCGCGAGCGCGTTCCCTATTCGGCGATCGTCGATCGCCCGCCGCTCCGGCTGCCGGGCAAGGGGCGTGTGGCCGTCTGGGTGATCGTCAATGTCGAGGATTGGAGCATCGAGCGGCCGATGCCGCGCACCGTGCTTTCGCCGCCCATGGGCCAGCCGCTGCTGCCCGACCTGCCCAACTGGGCCTGGCACGAATACGGCATGCGTGTCGGCTTCTGGCGTATCCATGAGGCGCTGACCCGGCGCGGCATCGTGCCGACCATGGCGGTCAACGGCATCGTCTGCGAGAGCTATCCGCGCGTGGCCAAGGCCGCGCTGGACTCGGGCTGGGAGTTCATGGGTCACGGCTACGTGCAGGGGCCGATGCACAAGCTCGAGGACCAGCGCGCCGCCATCCGCCAGACCCTGCAGGCGATCCAGAAGTTCACCGGCAAGAAGCCGCGTGGTTGGGAGAGCCCCGGCCTGACCGAGACCTACGAGACGATCGACATCCTGGCGGAGGAGGGGATCGAGTACGTCGCCGACTGGGTGCTCGACGACCAGCCGGTGGAGATCGCCACCAAAGCCGGGCCGGTCGTCTCGGTGCCTTACACGGTCGAGACCAACGACATCCCGATCATGGCGCTGCAGCACCATCCCTCGGATGCCCTGCTGAAGCGCGGCATTGAGCATTTCGACCGTTTGCGCCAGGAGGGGGAAACGATCACCCGGGTGATGGCGATCAGCGTCCACCCCTATCTCACCGGCGTGCCGCACCGGATCAAGTATTTCGAGCAGCTGCTCGACTACGTGAAGGGCCAGGAAGGCGCCGTGCTATGGACCGGGGAGCAGATCCTCGACTGGTACAAGGCGGCCAAGAAGGCCGCGAAATAGTCGGCGCGGCCGGGTTGCTTGGCCGGCCGGTCTGAGATATTATTTATCGTTTGAACAATAAGGCCCGGGGAGGTTCGCGATGAAGCTCGGCTACTTCACCATGCCGCTGCACCCGCCGTCGCGGAACTATGTCGAGACTCTGAAAGAGGACCGCGAGGCGATCATCCTCGCGGACAAACTCGGCTACACCGAGGCCTTTGTCGGCGAGCATGTCACCGACCTCGCCGAGACCATTACTTGCTGCCTGACCTTCATCGCCTCGCTGATCCACGACACCAAGCAGATCAAGCTGGGTACTGGGACGGTCAACCTGCCCAACAACCACCCGGCGGCCGTCGCGGCCCAGGTCTCCATGGTCGACAACATGCTCGAGGGCCGCTTCTATTTCGGCATCTCGCCCGGCGGCTTGCTGTCGGATGCGGAGATTTTCGGCAATCTCGGCAATGACCGCACGGCGATGTTTGTCGAGGCGATCGACCACATTCTCGCCATCTGGGCGGGCGAGGCGCCTTACAACCGTACGGGTAAGTTCTGGAACTTCTCCACCCAGAAGACGACGATGAAGGACATCGGCCAGGGCTCGATCGTCAAACCCTACCAGCGACCGCACCCACCGATCTTCGTCACCGTGGTGGCGCCGTTCTCCAAGGGCGTCGTCGCGGCCGCCGAGCGCGGCTGGCTGCCGATCTCCGCCAACTTCCTGCAGCCGCCCTGGGTCGCCTCGCACTGGCCGATGTACAAGCAGGGCCGTGAGAACGCGAAGCAGACCGCCAAGAGCAGCGATTGGCGCGTCGCTCGCTCGATCTTCGTGGCAGACGACGACAAGACTGCCAAGGAATACGCCAAGGGTGAAAACTCCCCCTACCGCTTCTATTACAAGCAGCTGATGACCAAGCTGATTGCCAACGGCCGGCCGGAGCTGTTCAAGCAGGATCGCGCCATGCCAGACGCCGCCGTGACTCTCGACTACGTCACCGACTCCCTGGTGCTCTGCGGCACGGTGAATTCGGTAGTCGACCAGATCCTCAAATTTCGCGACAAAGTCGGGGATTTCGGCACGCTGCTCTATCCCGGGCACGACTGGGTCGATGCGCGCCTGGCCAAGCGCTCGATGGAGCTGATGGCGGAGAAGGTGATGCCGGCCGTCAACGCCGCGCTGGGCGGCGAGAAAGCGGCGGAATAGCCGCCTCTAGCCGACCGCCACGGGCTTGCCGCTGTCGGCCGAGCGGAAGATAGCCTCGAGCGTGGCCGCTGTCTGCACGATCTGCTCGGCGGTAAATAGATAGGTCGTCTTACCCTCGATCGCGTCGAGCCAGGCCTCGAACTCGGCCAGCACCGAATCGAGCGGCGGGTACTCGGTATGCTGAGTCTCCATGCCGCGTTTGCGCGTGACCAGATGGAACTCGCTGCGCGCCTCGGCCCAGCCGTGGCTGCCTAGCACGTGGTAGCGCCAGAGATACGGCGTCACCATGGTGGTGGCCAGGGTGCCGATCAGGCCGCTCTTGAACTTGAGCAGCACGCTCACCGTGTCGCCGGTCGGGTTGGGCAGCAGGCGCTTCGCCACCGCGGCATGCACCTCGGCGACCGGCCCGAACATGTTGATGTAGGAATCGACGATGTGGATGCCCATGCCGGTCATGCCGCCGGCCGGCGCCTCGTCGGGAGAGCCGCGCCAGGAATCGCCGGGCCGCACGTCCTTGAGCCAGTCGGTGCTGTAATTGCCCTCGACCTGCATGACGGTGCCCAGGGCACCCGTATCGAGCAGGCGCTTGATCTCCACCATCGGCTGCCAGAAGCGGCGATTGTGCCCAACGCCGAGCACCTTCTTCGCCGTGGCGCAAGCCTCGACGGCGCGCTCGGCGTTTGCCTTGGAGAGGGCCAGCGGCTTCTCGCAGAATACCTGTTTGCCTGCCGCGGCTGCCGCCTGGATCTGCGGCAGATGAAGCGAATGAGGCGTGGCCAGCACCACGGCGTCGATCTTCGGGTCGCGGATCGCGTCCTCGTACTCGGTCGAGAGCGCGAAGCCGTGCTCGGCGGCGAAGGCCTTGACCGTATCGGGCTCCTTGGAGACGCCGCGGGTGAAACGCAGCCGTTTCGATTTTCCCTGGACTGAGCGGACGATTTCCTTGCCCCACCAGCCGAGGCCGATGACTGCCGCGTTGAGCATGCTGGCGTTTTCCCCAGTGCCGTTTTCTAGACTGCTTCGACTAATTTATCGGACGATCATTGCCCGCGGGCGCGGGCAGGTCAAGCACAAGCCGTCCCACGCCTCAGGTGACGGTGGGTCCCTTCTTATCGCTGAGCAGAAGGGTTTCGATGACATGCGGCACGCCATCGAGGAAGGCGGCGACGCGGCGGCTCACCGCCGTCTCGAGTTCCTCCGGCCACTCCATGCCGTAGATCCAGCGCCGCACGCCGAGATAGAAGATACTGGCGTGCAGGTCCCAGACATGCTCGAACTCGGCCTCGGTCAGCGGCGTGGCGGGCGGCATGGGCAGGCCGCGGTCGTGGCGGATCTCGCGGATTACCGGGGTGAAAACGCGCTGGCGCAGCAGTTTCTGGTAGCGCGTGTTGAGTCCGACCCCCTTGAGACCGGAGAACATGTAGATGCGCACCCACTCGTAGGTCACGGTGCGCCGCGCATAGGCGAGGTAAAAGCGCGTCAGGCGCTCGCGCAAGGGGGCGGAGTGATCGACCAGCGCCGCCTCGTCGCGGGCGTCGAGGCGGTTGACGAAGAACTCGCTGTAGACTCGCTCGATCAGCGCCTGCTTCGAGGGGAAGTAGCGGTAGAGCAGCGGCTGGGTGATGCCCAGGCGGCGGGCGAGCTCGCGGGTCTGTCCCTCGAAGCCGACCTCGGCGAAGAAATGCACGGCCCCGGCGACGATCATCTTCTCACGGTCGGCGGGTTTCAGCCGCTGGCGGGTTGAGATCTTCGCCGGGTTGCGGCTGCGTGCTGTGCTGGCGCGTGCATGCGGCTTGGCACGCCTGTTGGCGCGCGGTACGGACGTCATGCCGCCGCTCCGGGATCGGCTTTGAGGTTCGCAGCCTCGATGCCGGCAATGGCGCAGACCTCGTCCTTGTCCGAGACGTCGCCAGAGATGCCGACCGCGCCGATGAGGTCGCCGGCGGCGTTGCGGATCAGCACGCCGCCGGCCGCCGGTACGACGCGCCCGTGCGACGCGGCGGCAAGTGCTGTCCAGAACATCGGCGCCTTGGCAGCGCGGTTGCCGAGCTCGCGGCTGCCGAAGCCCATCCCCAGGGCGCCCCACGCCTTGCCGTAGGCGATGTCGAAACGCAGGATCCCGGACTTGTCCTCGCGCTTGAAGCAGACCAGATGGCCGCCAGCGTCGAGCACCGCAACGGTGAGCGGCGCGCACGACGTGTCGCGGCCTTTCTTCAGCGCCGCATCGACGATGGTCGCGGCCTGGGCAAGCGTGACGCTGGACATGAAACCCCGGTCCCCTGTGCTCTTGTTTATCCCGCGATTACTATCATGGCCGTAACCAGGGGCAAAGGCAGACGCATATGAGAGACAAGACCATCGGCATCATCGGCCTCGGCATCATGGGTGGGGCGATCGCCGCCAACCTGGTGAGAGCCGGCTTCACGGTGATCGGCCACGACGTCGACACCGGGCGGCGGCGTGAGGCTGAGGCGGCGGGCGCCCGGCTGCTTCCCGACACGGCCGGCGTGGCGAAGGAGGCGGAGATCCTGCTCACCAGCCTGCCCACGGAGGAGGCGCTCGATGAGACCGTCACCGCGCTCGTCGCCGCGAAACTGCCCAAGCGCATCGTCGCCGAGCTCAGCACGTTCACCATCGAAGGCAAGCAGCGGGCGCACGACACGCTACACGCCGCCGGCCATGTGCTGCTTGACTGCCCGCTGAGCGGTACGGGCGCCCAGGCGAAGGTCAAGGATCTCTCGGTCTACACCAGCGGTGACAGCGCTTCGATCGCCACTCTGATGCCGGTCTTCCTCGGCTTTGCCCGCGAGGCGCACGACCTCGGTGTCTTCGGCAACGGCAGCAAGATGAAATACGTGGCCAATCTGCTGGTCGCCATCCACAACGTCGCCGCGGCCGAGGCGCTGGTCCTGGGCATGAAGGCCGGGCTCGACCCCAGGGCGATCCTCAAGGTCGTGCCGCCGGGGGCTGGTGGTTCGCGCATGCTGGAGGTGCGTGGGCCGGTGATGGCGGAAGGGCGCTGGGCCGAGCCGACCATGCGCGTCTCGACCTGGCACAAGGATCTCAAGATCATCGGCGAGTACGCGAAAGCCGTCGGCTGCCCGATCCCGATGATGGAGGCGACCCTGCCGATCTATGCTGCGGCGTGGCAGCAGGGGCATGGCGAGCACGACACGGCAGCGGTCTGCGCCGTGCTCGAAGGCATGGCCGGCGTGCGGCGGGGCCGCTAAGGTGGGCTGACAAGGGAGGAGCACCCGATGACCATCCGCAACGTGACGCGCGAGAGGCTCGACAAGGGCGAACTGGCGATCGGCATCGGCCTGCGCCTGGCACGCAGCGTCGACATCGCACGGCTGGCCCGCGACTGCGGCTACGATTGGCTGTTCATCGATCTCGAGCACAACACCATGGGCATCGACATGGCAGCACAGATCGCCGTGGCGGCACTCGATGCCGGTATTGCGCCGCTGGTGCGCGTGCCCGAGGGCCAGTACGGCATGGCGACGCGCCTGCTCGACGGTGGGGCGCTGGGCGTGGTCATGCCGCACGTCGACACCCATGTCGAGGCGCGCGAGTGCGTCACCCGCTTCCGCTATCCGCCCGCCGGCCACCGTTCGGTGGCGACGCCGTTTCCCGCCGCCGGCTTCAAGCCGGTGAAGACCGGCGAGGTGACGGCGCAGCTCAATGCCGCCACCCTGATCACGGTGATGATCGAGACGCCGCAGGCGGTGGAGAATGCCGACGCCATCGCCTCGGTGCCCGGTGTGGACGTGCTGCTCATCGGCACCAACGATCTCGCTATGACCATGGGCATCCCCGGCGATGTCGGCAACCTGCGCATCGTCGCCGCTTATGAGAAGGTCATTGCCGCCTGCAGGAAGCACGGCAAGCATGCCGGCATGGGCGGCGTGGCCGCCGAGGAGCTGATGAAGCGCTATATCGGCATGGGCATGCGCATGGTGCTGGCCGGCGGTGACATGAACCTGCTCGCCCAGGCCGCGACCCAGCGCTCCGACTTCCTGCGCGGCTGCCTCAAGGGCTGAGCGATGGTCGATGTCATCATCCGCCCCGCGCAACAAGACGACTACGAAAGCTGGTTGAAGCTGTGGGAGGGCTACAACAGCTTCTACAAGCGCACGCTTCCCCTTGAGATCACAAAGATCACCTGGCAGCGCTTCTTCGACCATTACGAGCCGATGCACTGTCTCGTCGCCGAGAGTGGCGGAAAGCTGCTCGGCCTGACGCATTACCTCTTTCACCGCAACACCACCATGATCGGCCCGACCTGCTACCTGCAGGATCTGTTCACCGCCAGCGCGGCAAGAGGACAGGGAATCGGCCGCGCGCTG
The DNA here is from genome assembly GCA_016869415.1 of Alphaproteobacteria bacterium. Lineage (GTDB taxonomy): Bacteria > Pseudomonadota > Alphaproteobacteria > CACIAM-22H2 > CACIAM-22H2 > VGEI01. Next base: position 8,598 of record VGEI01000006.1, on the reverse strand, counting down.
ATCGAGGCAGTCTATGAGCGTGCCCGCGAGGCGGGAGCGCCACGCGTCTACTGGATGACGCATGAGAGCAACGCCACCGCCATGCTTCTCTACGACCGCGTCGCCACGCGCTCCGGCTTCCTGCAGTACCGGAAGGATCTCGCCTAAGTGAAAAACATAATAGACATTCTGGACATCGTCGGAGCCAAACGGCACATAATTGTTTGTGTAAAATCAATGACTTGCATTTTGGGGCGGCGCCCGCCGCTTTTTGGACACAATGTATAATTTCGCCTTCGGCGAGGGGGTGGACGACGGCGGGCGCCGGACCCGGCCGCTGCGGCAAGACGGACCGCCGCCTCCGGCACCGCCGTGGTAGGGTAGGGCTCACCAGGGAAAGGTTAGGGTCATGGCCGCCGACGAGAAGAAGCCGGAGTGGAAGCAGATCCTCGACCAGCAGCGCCACAAGCTGGACGACCGCACGGCGAAGCTGAGGGCGGCGCGGCTGGCCCGCGACGCCGCGCTGCCGCCGCCAGCACCCAAGAAGGCGGCGAAGAAGGCGAAGTCCGCGGGCTGAGCCGCATGCCTCGCCGCCGCCCGACCCTGTTCCTGCATCTCGGGCTCGGTCCCGCCACCTACGAGTTTCGCCGCTGCCTGCCCGGCTTGAGATGGAACGCCGTGGCCGGCCTTTATGCTTTCGCCGCCTGGCCGGCGCGCGTGCTCTATATCGGCGAGACGACGAGCTTTGCCTTGCGCCTGCCCGGGCATGAGATCTGGCCCGAGGCGAGGCGTCTTGGCGCGCGCCACATCTACGCCATGCCGTTCAGCGGCACAGCAAGCGAGCGCCGGGCGCTCGAGCGGGCGCTGATCGGCGCCTACGCGCCCGCCTGCAACACCCAGCACCGCGCCGCTGGACTGGCTGAACGCGAAGAGCCGGGCCTGTGGTTCGACCCCTTCGACAGTTTCGACGCCTTCGTGCGCCAGGTGCGCTAGGCGGGATCGGCACGGATGGCGCGTCCGCCCCGGCAGCGCTAGGCTCATCGGCATGTCAGGATACCGGACCGCGGGCATGGTCAGCGCGGTGGCGCTGCTGCTGGCCGCCGGCCCCGCGCAATCCAAGACCATCGAGGAGACCATCGGCCTGCCGGTCGAGGCGATCGACGGCCGCGACGGCGCCACGATAAGCCAGAAGATCCAGGTGACGATCTACCGCGACGATGCCTGGAGGGCGAAGCAGCCCTTCATGATCCTCAACCACGGCCGCTCGGCCAGTGCCGGCGACCGCGCCGCCACCCGCACCGGTCCTTACGCGGCCAACGCGCGCTATTTCGTCTCGCGTGGCTTCGCCGTCTTCCTGCCCGTGCGCATCGGCTACGGGGCATCGGGCGGGCCGGACACCGAGGATACCGGCGCCTGCGACGCCAAGAACTACCCACCGGGCTACGAGGCGGCGGCGCAGCAGAGCCTCGCCGTCATCGCCCATGCCAAGGCGCAGCCCTATGTCGACGCGCAGCGCGGCATCGTCCTCGGCCAGTCCTTCGGCGGCACGACGGCGATTACGCTCGCCGCACGCGGCGTGCCCGGCGTTCTCGCAGCGGTCAATTTCGCCGGCGGCGGAGGTGGCAGGCCGATGAGCCATCCCGGGCAGCCCTGCCACCACGACCGGCTGACCCGGATGTTCGCGGCCTACGGCGCCACGGCGCGCATCCCCACGCTTTGGGTCTACAGCGAGAACGACCGCTACTGGGGTCAGGACAAGCCGCGCGAGTGGTTCTCCGCCTTCCTCAAGGCGGGCGGCCAGGGGCGCTACGTGCAGCTGCCGCCCTACAAGGAGGACGGCCACCCGAGCTTCACCGGCCAGCCGCAGGCCTGGAAGCCGGAGTTCGAGGCGTTCGTGAAAGAAGCGATGGGGCGCTGAGCGGGGCCTTGCCCCGCGCGGGCAAGGGCACGCCTTTGTTCCGCGCGATCTGCTACCATCCGCGCCTCCCGGCTCCAGCGGCCGATGAACGAGTCGAAGGCGCGCGCTCCGTTGTCTCAGGCGATCCGCTCCCTGCTTCAGCAGGCCGTGGCACTCCATCAGTCGGGTCGCCTGGCTGAGGCGCGCGCCCTCTACGAGCGGATTCTGGCGGAGCAGCCGCGGCAGTTCGACAGCCTGCATTTCCTCGGCGTCATTGCGCTGCAGAGCGGCGAGGCGGAGAAGAGCGTCCAGCTCATCGGCGAGGCGCTGCGCGTCAATCCCCATTCCGCCGCGGCCTGTTTCAACCGCGGCAACGCCCTGCAGTCGCTCGGGCGCTTGGACGAGGCACTTTCCAGCTACGACCGGGCGCTGGCGCTAAGGTCCGACGACGCCGAGGCGCACAACAACCGCGGCGTCACACTGCAAGGGCTGCAACGCTTTGCCGAGGCGTTGGCCGGCTATGACCGTGCGCTCTCGCTCAATCCCGGCTTCGCCGAGGCGCACAAGAACCGCGGCCGCGTGCTCACCCTGCTGAAGCGGCCGGCCGAGGCGCTGACCAGCTATGAGCGCGCCCTGTCGCTGCGCGCCGATGACGCCGAGGCTTGGAACAGCCATGGCATCCTGCTGAAGAACCTTCAACGCCCGGAGGAGGCGCTTTCCAGCTACGATAGGGCGCTGGCGCTCGCCCCCGACCGCCCCGAGACGCACAACAACCGCGGCGCGGCGCTGAGTGAGCTCGGCCGTCCGGACGAGGCGTTGACCTGCTACGACCGGGCGCTGGCGCTCCGGCCAGACGACGCGACTTCCTGGTACAACCGCGGCAACGCGCTCAGGGAGCTCGGGCGGCCGGAGGAGGCGCTGGCCAGCTACGACCGGGCACTGGCGCTGCGTCCCGGCTACGTCGAGGCCCACAACAACCGCGGCAACGCATTGCGTCTGCTCAAGCGGCTGGACGAGGCGCTGGCCAGCTTCGATACGGCGCTGGCGCTGCGGCCCGATGCCGACATCCACACCAACCGGGGCAATGCGCTCAAGGATCTGGGGCGTCTGGACGAGGCAGTCGCCAGCTACGACAGAGCCATCGCCCTCGAACCGGGCCACGCCGACAGCCACTGGAACAAGGCTTTCGCCCTGCTGCTCCAGGGCGATTTCGAGCGCGGCCTGCCGCTCTACGAGTGGCGCTGGGAGTCCGGGGAGACGAGAAAGTTCAAGCGCGGTTTCGCCCAGCCTCTCTGGCTGGGTATCGAGCCGTTGGCCGGCAAGACGATCCTGCTGCAGGCCGAGCAGGGGCTGGGCGACAGCATCCAGTTCTGCCGCTACGCCCCGCTGGTGCACGGGCGCGGGGCGCGGGTCCTGCTCGCTGTGCCCAGGCCGCTCCTGAGATTGCTCGGGGAGCTCGAGGGAGTCAGCGAGCTAGTCGACAAGGGCGAGAGGCTGCCGGCTTTCGATTGCTACTGCCCGTTGCTCTCCCTGCCGCTGGCCTTTGGGACGCGGCTCGACACGATTCCCACGCCCGATGCCTATCTCAAGCCCGAAGCGGATAAGGTCGAGGCCTGGCGCGAGAGGCTGGGTCCCCAGATCAAGCCGCGCATCGGCGTCGTCTGGAGCAGCACGTCGAAGTTCGAGAATGACGCCAACCGCAGCATGGAGTTCCGGCGTTTCATCGAGGCCATCCCGCCGGGGACATTCGACGTGGTCTGTTTGCAGAAGGAGATCAAGGCCAGTGACATCGGCGATTTCCAGAGACATGGCGAGGTCCGTTTCTTCGGCGGGCTTCTGACCGACTTTGCCGAGACGGCAGCACTGGCCAGCTGCATGGACGTGGTGGTCAGCACCTGCACCAGCGTGCCGCACCTGACGGCCGCCCTCGGCATCCCGACCTGGCTGGTGCTCGCCCGGATTCCGGACTGGCGCTGGATGCTCGGCCGCGATGACTCTCCCTGGTACCGGGCGGCGAAGCTCTACCGGCAGGGAGAAGACCGTGCCTGGGAGCCGGTGTTGCAGCGTGTGGCGGGGGACCTGCTGAAGCGGGTGGGGCGATACTGAGATGGCCCTCTCCGCCCGCCGGTCCGCGATGACAGCGGTGTGTTCTCTTGCCGCCGCAATGGTTCCGGTCCAATCTTTCCCTCAGCCAAAGAATTAACGCCAGGGGACACGCCATGATCCGATCGACGCTGCTCGCCGCCAGCGCGCTTGCCGCCCTGCTTCTGCCGGGCCCTCAGGCTATCGCCCAGACTGGCGGCAACCTCGTCCTCTACTGCGGCAACACCGAGGATTGGTGCCGCACCATGACTGCGGCCTTCGAGCGGCAGAGCGGCATCAAGGTCGCCATGCTGCGCAAGAGCTCGGGCGAGATCTACGCCACCTTGAAGGCCGAAGCGAGCAATCCGCGCGCCGATATCTGGTGGGGCGGATCCGGGGACCCGCACATGCAGGCGGCGGAGGAGGGGCTGACCCAGGAATACACCTCGCCCAACATGGGCGAGCTGCATCCCTGGGCGGTGAAGCAGTGGGAGCTGTCGAGGAAGCGCGCGGTCGGCGTCTTCGCCGGCGCCATGGGCTTCTCCTACAACACGAAGCTGACCGCCGAGAAGAAGATCGCCGCCCCCAAATGCTGGGCCGACCTGATCGACCCGAAGCTGCGCGACGAGGTGCAGACCTCCGACCCCAACGCCTCGGGCACGGCCTACAACGTGCTGGCCACGCTCGTGCAGCTGATGGGCGAGGACAAGGGCTTCGACTTCATGAAATCCCTGCACCGCAACGTCAACCAGTACACCAGGTCGGGCGCCGCCCCGGCCAAGGCGCTGAGCCTGGGCGAGACCACCATGGCCATCAACTTCATGCACGACGTGGTGCCCTACGTGCTGCAGGGCGCGCCCATCGTCATCGTCGCCCCCTGCGAGGGCACGGGCTACGAGGTCGGCTCGATGTCGATGGTCAAGGGGGCGCGCAATCCCAGGGAGGCGCAGGCCTGGTACGACTGGGCGCTGACCCGGGAGGCGCAGAGCGTCGGGCCGAGCACGAAGACGAGCTACCAGGTGCCGGCGAACAGGAGCGTGGCACCGCTGGCCGAGGCGCCGGATTTCTCCAAGATCAAGTTCATCGACTACGACTTCGCGAAGTACGGCTCGTCGGAGACGCGCCGCCGGCTGCTCTCCCGCTGGGACAACGAGGTGAAGAACGCGCCCAAGTGACGACGGCTTAGGCCGTCGTCACCCCGGACGAGCCCGCTTCGCGCGACGCGCAGCGTCGTTGCTTAGCGGGCGATGATCCGGGGTCCAGAGAATAAGGCCGTCACCCCGGCGCAGACCGGGGTCCAGCGAAAACAACAACGCCGGCCTTGAAATCTATAGCATATATGCTATATGTCTCCAGTGACATGGGCTGTCGTCTTTCACCCGGAGTTCGAGCCGGAGTTTGACGCGCTAGACAGGGCGGTTCAGGACGATCTGCTGGCCCACGTCCGGGCCCTTGCGGCGCGCGGACCCGTCATGGGCCGCTCGTATGTCGATACCCTGAAGGGCTCCGTCTTTCCGAACATGAAGGAGCTGCGCTTCGGGGCGGAGAACGGTATCTGGCGGCTCGCCTTCGTTTTCGATCCCGAACGCAGGGCCGTTCTGCTGGTTGCCGGGGACAAGAAGGGGGCGAACCAGCGGCGTTTCTACGCCGGTCTGATACGGATTGCGGACCGGCGTTGCGCCAGCCATCTGGAAGGGCTGGCGAAGCGGCCGGGATCGGGCAAAGACAGGATGGGCCGGAAGCGCCGGCCGTGAAGCGGAACGGGATGACCCATGAAGACACTGACCCAGAAGATGAAGGAACTGCCGGCCGGAAGGCGGCGGAGCATCGAGAGGAAGGCCCGGGCGATCATCGCCGAGTTGGATTCGCTGGCGGCGCTGCGCGGCGCCGCTTCGGTGTCGCAGGAGCGCCTGGCGGACGCCCTGGGCGTGAGCCAGCCGGTCGTCTCGCGTATCGAGCGGCAGAGCGATCTGCTCCTGTCGACGCTGCAGGACTACATCGGCGCGCTGGGCGGACGTCTCAACCTTGTGGTCGAGTTTCCCGGGAGGAAGCCGACGCGGCTGCGGTCATTCTCGGAGGCTGCTGCCTCGTACCACCCCGCCGGACGGTCCCGCCGGAAGCGGGCATAGGGACGCCGATGGCGCGTGCCTACATCGCCCTGATCCACAAGGAGAGGAAGAACGACTTCGGCGTGTCGTTTCCCGATTTTCCGGGCTGCGTCACTGCGGGAAGCACGCTGCAGGAGGCCGCCGACATGGCGGCCGAGGCGCTGGAGCTGCATATCGAGGGAATGACCGTCAGGGGGAATGTACGATGTCCGATGCGAGACTCAGCAAACGTATGTTCATCGCCGGGCTCTGCCTCTCCTCGTTGCCGCGCATTGCCGGCGCGCAGGCGCAGGGAACGCGGCGGGTAGGCGCGCTGATCCTGGGCAATGCCGACGCGGAAGCTTTCGGCAGGGAACTGCGCGATGGCCTGGCCAAGGCCGGTTACGTCGAGGGACGCAACCTTCAGCTCGATATCCGCTCGGCCCAGGGCCGGCTCGAGCTGCTGCCGCAACTCGCCGCCGAGCTTGTGGCGGCGAAGGTCGACGTCCTCGTCGCGCTCTACACGCCCTGCGCGCGCGCCGCGCAGCAGGCGACCCGCGAAATTCCCATCGTCGCCATCGCCGCCAACCCCGTCGAGACGGGGATCATCGCCAGCCTGGCGCGCCCGGGCGGCAACATCACCGGCGTGTCCCTGCTGGCGGCGGAAGCGCACGGCAAATGCGTGGAAATCTTCGCCGAGATGTTCCCGGGAATCCGCAAGGTGGCGGCCCTCGGCAACACCCGCGATCCCTTCATGCCGGTGCTTCTGGAAAAAATCAAACTCGCGGGCGGTGATACCGGCATCGAGATCGTCACGGTGACCGCCGGCGGCATCGACGAACTCGAGCCGGCGATCGCCGCGGCAATCAGGGACGGTGCTCAGGCGCTGGTTATGCAAGGCAGCCTGCCTGGCCAGGCGGTCTCCGAACTGGTCCTGAAGCATCGCCTGCCGGCCGCGACCGCCCCGCGGTATTTCGCGGAAGTCGGCGGCCTCTTGTCCTACGGGTTCGATGCGACCGACTCGTTCCGGCGCGGCACCTATTTCGTCATCAAGATTCTTCAGGGTGGCAAGCCGGCGGAGATTCCCGCCGAGCAGGCCACTAAATTCGAGCTGGTGATCAATCTCAAGACCGCGAAGGCGCTGGGCATCAGCGTGCCGCCACAGCTGCTCGCTCGCGCCGACGAGGTGATTGAATGAGACGGCGGTCGTTCATCGGCGGCGTAGCGTCGGTCGGTGCCACGCTCGCCTCGCCGGTCCGCGTGCGCGCTCAGACCCCGCCCGCGCGCATTGGCGTTCTGGTCGGTCCCACAACGACTCTCGATCCGTTCCTCAAGGATTTCCGCGAGCGTCTGCTGGCGCTCGGTTATGTAGAGGGCCGAACATTCAATCTCGAAATTCGCGTATCCGAGGGGCGGGTTGAGCGATCGCCCTTGCTTGCGGCGGAACTTGTTCGTGAGAAGGTCGACGTTATCGTCGCCCTGCAAACGCCGAACGCCGAGGCCGCGAAATCCGCCACCTCGGCCATCCCGATCGTGATGATCGCCGGCGACCCTGTCGGCACCGGCTTGATCGCCAATCTGGCGCGACCGGGCGGCAACATCACCGGGATTTCCACCGCTACCGCCGAGGCGAGTGGGAAATGCGTGCAGTTCCTGCGCGAGATGCTGCCGGCCCTGAAGCGCGTGGCGGCAGTCTGCAACAGCCTCGACCCGTTTTCTAAACCGTTCCTCGAGCAAATCCAGCAGGCCGGGGCAGCACTTGGTGTGGCGGCGGTGCCACTGTTCTATAAGGGACCGGGCGGGTTCGAGGCCGCGTTTGCGTCGGAGCCAGCCGTCTTCGATGCCGCTGTAATACAGCCCAGTCTGGGAGCGACGATACCGGCCGAGTTCGCGGTCGTCCGCCGCATTCCCTCGGCATCGCCCAATAGGGTCTTCGCCCTGGCTGGCGGCCTGCTCTCCTACAGCGGCAACCAGGCGCAGATGTTTCGTGACGCGGCCGACTATGTGGACAAGATCCTGAAGGGCACTCGACCGGCGGATCTGCCGGTGCAGCAGCCCACTGTATTTGATCTCGTCGTCAATAAGAGGGCCGCCGCCGCCCTGGGCTTGAGCATTCCACCCAGCCTGCTGGCAACAGCCGACGAGATCGTCGAGTGAGGCGGCGCGGTTTCCTTTCGCTGCTCAGCGGTGCGGTGGTTTGGCCGTTGGCCAGGCGGGCCGAGTCCGCGCCGCTCCCCACTATCGGGTTCCTGGGCGCGAACACCGAGTCGGCGCAGCGGGAATGGACTGCAGCCTTTGTGCAACGGCTGAATGAGCTCGGATGGGTCGAGGGCCGCACCGTTGTCATCGAATATCGCTGGGCGGAAGGACAGTTCGGGCGCTCGCCCGGCCTGATCGCGGACCTGGTGCGTCTCAATGTCGATGTGATCGTGACCCACGGAACGACAAATATCGTTGCCGCGAAACAAGCGACCTCGAACATACCGATTGTGTTTGCGATCGCAGGGAATCCGGTCGCAAATCAGCTTGTATCCAGCTTGTCGCGGCCGGGGG
>VGEI01000005.1 GCA_016869415.1 Alphaproteobacteria bacterium | reverse complement strand
GAAGACGGTCGAGAACCCCGGCATGCTCGGGCCGGGGGTCAGGTTGGGGGCGGCCAGCAGCAGGAGCACCAGCGACTGGGCCCGGGCGTCCAGCTGGGTCACCAACTGGCCGATGGTCACCGACTCCTCGGGCGGGCCCACGCCAAGCTGGCGCAGCGCCTCGGCGATGGTATCGGCCGGTGTCCCGGCGAGTGGGGCCGCGGTGTCGTTCACGACGCGGATCGCCGCAGCAGCTTCGGCAGCAGGATCGACAGCGCGAGAAAGCCGAATCCCCAGAGCATCGGCTCGAGCCAGGCGCCGCCCTCCAGGACACGACGCCCGCTGACACCGAGCGAGACGAAGGCAAAGCTGTGCGGCAGCAGGCCGAGGAACGACCCCGCGGCATAAGCGCGCAACGACACGCGCGTCAGGCCAAGGGCGTAATTGGTCAGCGCATGCGGCAGCACCGGGATGAGCCGGACCACCATCACACTGCGCCAGCCGCCGGCTTCGGCGCGCAGCAGCAGCGGACCAAGGCGGGCCATCTCCTCGGGCACTAGCAGGCCGGCGTTGACGTAGCGCGCCAGCAGAAAGCCGGAGACCGCCCCGGCAGTCGCGCCGATTTGCGACCACAGACAGGCCGTCCAGAAGCTCCACAGCGCCCCGGCGACGAAGGCCATCGCCGAGCGAGGCACGAAGGTCAGGCTGGCGACAATATGGACTGCGATGAAGGCCAGAGGCAGGAGCGGCCCGAGATCCTCCAGCCGCGCCAGGATCCAGGTGGGCTCACGCGTCTCGATCGCGGCGGACACGACGATGCCGCCGAGGACGAGTGAAAGGAGGCCGAGGCGCAGCCAGGCAGGCGGACAGTACATGGAAAGATCAATGGCGCGTTGGCGCCGGCTGCGTTCAGGCGACGCGGCTCGCCGCGAAGCGGCCGCCGGGACGGTAAATGTCGAGGTAAGTTGGCAGGATCGCCTCGATCGCCTGCGGCTTGATCCCGAGCTCGGCGAAGCCGGGGGCGCCCGCCGACACCACGTTGTCACCCGCTTCCAGCAGCAGAACCTGGTCGCGCGTCAGCGGCGGAACGGGTGCGAGCTGCGTGACCATGGCCAGCATCTCGGCCAGCCCGAAGGGCACGGTCAGCAAACGGGTCCTGCGGCCGATGACCCGGAGCATCAGCTCCATCAGTTCACGGAACGTATAGATGCGGGGTCCGCCCAGCTCATAGCTGCGCCCTGCCGTCCTGCCGTCGCGGAGGGCGGCCATCAGGGCATCGGCGAGATCGCCGACGTAGACCGGCTGGAAACGTGTATGGCCGCCGCCGATCAGCGGCAGGGCCGGCGCCAGCTGCGCCATACGGGCGAAGCGGTTGAAGAAGCCGTCCTCCGGCCCGATGACGATCGAGGGGCGCACGAGCGTGACACCGGGGAAGGCGGCGCATGCCCCGGCTTCGCCGGCCGCCTTGCTGCGCGCGTAGAGAGAGGGCGAAGAGGGATCGGCGCCGATGGCCGAGACATGCAGGTAACGCGAGACCCCGGCCGCAGCCGCGGCACGGCCGATGCGGGCGGGTGCCTCGGTATGAATCGGGTCGAAACGCTGGCGGCCGAACTGGTAAAGGATACCGACCAAGTTGACCACGGCGTCGGCCCCGGCTACCGCGGCGGCAACGGCTTCGTCGTCGAGCACGTTGCAGCGCATCGGCACAATCTGGCCGACATTTCCCGCCGGCTTGAGGAACGCGGCGGCCACCGCATCGCGCACCGCCAAGCGGACCACCCAGCCCTCCGCCCCAGCCGCCGTACCAAGTAACGACCGACAAAACCGGACCCGCCGAATACCGTCACCCGCTTGGCTGTCGCCGCCATGCTGTCCTCTTGTTCTGGCTGCCACGCGAGGGGCGTGGCTGGGGCGATATCTAGCAGGTCAGCGGCGCGATTGACAGCGCCCGCCCCGACGCTTATGCCTCTCCGCCTCCGTGCCGGAGAGTGCCCGGGTGGCGGAATTGGTAGACGCGCTAGATTCAGGTTCTAGTGGCCGAAAGGCCGTGGAAGTTCGAGTCTTCTCTCGGGCACCATTCTCCGGGCGGGGTTAGGTGAAAGGACCCCGCCCGATGGCCATTGAACTCCACGAAGGCGATCTTCCCGAAGGCCTGCGCCTCGGCCCGACGGTCGCCGTCGATACCGAAACCATGGGGCTCAACCCCAGCCGCGACCGGCTCTGCCTGGTACAGCTCTCGGGCGGCAACGGCGACTGCCATATCGTGCGCCTGGCCAAGGGCCGCTACGAGGCGCCGCGACTCAAGGCGCTTCTGGGCGACCCGGCGGTCACCAAGATCTTCCATTTCGCCCGCTTCGACGTCGCCGTGCTGCGCCGCTTCCTCAATGTCGCGACCTCACCGATCTACTGCACCAAGATCGCCTCGCGCCTGACCCGGACCTTCACCGACCGGCACGGCCTCAAAGATTTGTGCAAGGATTTGCTGGGGGTGGAACTGTCGAAAGAGCAGCAATCCTCGGATTGGGGGGCGGCCGAGCTGACGCAAGCCCAGCTCAAATACGCGGCCTCCGATGTGCTCCATCTGCATGCGCTGCGCGCCCGCCTCGACGAGATGCTGGCGCGCGAGGGAAGGCGGGAGCTTGCCGAGGCCTGCTTCCGCTTCCTGCCGGTGCGGGCCGAGCTGGATCTGGCGGGCTGGGGCGAAGAGGACATATTGGCCCACTAATTCTTTGATTTGGCTGAAATTCCTCACGCGTTGCTTTTTTGCAGCGCGGTAGGCATACTTTTTGCCGCAAGGCGTTTTCGTAGGGTTGGGGCGGCCTGTGACAGGCGTTCACTCCACCTGTCGCCGGCCGGATCGAGGCAGGGCCGGTCTACCGATTTCTGAGGCACGATTGGGACATAGCATCGCAGCATGAACGCGAAATCCCAGCCGATTCGGGTTGCTCCCACGCCGGAAGGCAGTTCAGCCGGAGGCGACGATGCCGCAACAGTCGCCCGGCGGGTCCTTGATTTGGAGGCCGAGGGCATCGGCGCCCTGGCGCGAACTCTCGATCGCGACCCCGGCCCCTTCAGCCGAGCCATCGCCATCCTTGAGGGAGTGACCGGCCGGGTCATCGTCAGCGGCATGGGCAAGAGCGGCCATATCGCCCGCAAGATCGCCGCGACCCTCGCCTCCACCGGCACCCCCGCGCAGTTCGTGCATCCGGCCGAAGCCAGCCACGGCGACCTCGGCATGATCACCCGCGCCGATGCGGTGCTGGCGCTGTCATCCTCCGGCGAGACCACGGAGATGACCGATCTTCTGGCCTTCTGCCGGCGCTTCGGCATCCCGGTCATCGGCATCACGGGTGGTGCGAACTCGTCACTGGCCCAGGCGTCCGATGTCACGCTGCTGTTGCCGCCCCTCAAGGAGGCCTGTCCACTCGGCCTGGCACCGACGACCTCGACGACGGCGATGCTGGCGCTTGGCGACGCGATTGCGGTGGCGCTCTTCGAGCGTCAGGGCTTCTCGGCAGACGACTTCCACCAATTCCATCCGCGCGGCGCGCTCGGCAAGCGCTTCCTGCGTGTAGCCGACGTCATGCACCGCGGCGAGCAGATGCCGCTGACCACCACCGGCACGCTGATGTCCGGGGTGCTGGTGGAGATGACCGCCAAACGGCTCGGCTGCGTCGGGGTTGTCGACGCCGAGGGCCGGCTGGTGGGCATCGTCACCGATGGCGACCTGCGCCGCCACATGGCGCCCGACCTGCTGCAGCAGCGCGTCGAGGCGGTGATGAGCGCCAGCCCGAAAACCATCCGTCCCGGCGCGCTCGCCGCCGAAGCCCTCGGCGTGATGAACGCCGGCAAGAGCGGCGGCGGCATCACCAGCCTGTTCGTGGTCGAGCCCGGCAGCGGACCTTCTGCGCCGGTCGGCATCCTGCACATCCACGACCTGCTGCGCGCCGGCGTCTCATGAGCCCGACGCTCACACCATCCGGTTTCGCCCCTCCCGGAATGCACCCGGCACCGGCTGCCCCGCGCCGCCAACGTGCCCGTCTGTCGCGCTTCGTCTCCGCCAGCGTGCGGCGGCGGCGTCACAGCGTCCTCTACAGCCGCTTCGTCACGCTGATGAAGATCGTGCTGCCGGCCACGGCCGTCGCGCTAGCCTCCCTTGTCCTGTTCTGGCCGCAGTTCAATCCGCTAGATAACCGCTTCCGGCTCAAGCCGGTGCAGGTCAATATCGACGACCTGGAGAATCTGCGGATGGTCAGCCCGCGCTTTGTCGGCACCGACGCACGCAACCAGCCTTTCGCCATTACGGCAGATCAGGCGATGCAGGAGGCAGGAGGCAGCGACGTCACGGCCCTCGCCAACCCCAAAGGGGACCTGACCCTCAATAATGGCTCATGGATCGCCCTGGCGGCGCTGGAGGGCCAGTACCACAAGCAGACGCGCATCCTCGACCTCTGGGACGAGGTGAACGTGTTCCATGACGCCGGCTACGAGATCAAGACGCGGCGGGCCAAGGCGGACCTCGCGGCCGGCGACGTATTCGGCGATGACCCCGTCGAAGGCCAGGGTCCCGACAGCCAGCTGCGTGGCCAGGGGTTCCGCATATACGAGAAGGGCGCGCGGATCGCCATCACCGGCAAGTCCAGGCTCGTGCTCTACCCGACCCCGCCGGAGAAGAAATGATCGCCGGCCGGCCCGCCCTCCTGGGGATCGCGCTCTCCGTGCTTGCCGCCGGGCCGCTTGCAGCCCAGGGCCTGAGAACGGGCCCCGGCGCAGGCGGCCAGCCCATCGAGATCTCTGCCGACCAGGGCATCGAATGGCACCGCGAGACGCTGCGTTACATCGCGCGAGGCAATGCCAGCGCCAAGCAGGGCGACACGACCGTGAACGGCGACACATTGATCGCCTACTACCGCTCCCAGCCCGCGGGTGGGACCGAGATCTTCCGCTACGAGGTTCAGGGCAACGTTCGCATCGTCAACCCCAGCCAGACCGCAGTTGGCGACAAGGGGGTCTACGACATCGACAGCGGTGTGTTGGTAATGACCGGCAGGGCGCTCAAGCTGACGACCCCGACCGATGTGATCACGGCACGCGACAGCCTCGAGTATTGGGAGCAAAAGCTGATCGCCGTGGCCCGCGGCGCCGCCGTGGCCGTCAACCAGGACCGGCGGATGACCGGCGACATCCTGACGAGTCACTTCGTCGAGGGCCGCACACCGCCGGCACCCCCGCCTCCCTCGCGCGCCAACACGCGGGCCCAGCCGGCAGCGACAGCGCGAGGCGGCCGTCCTGGCACTCCGCCTCCCGCGGCAGCCGACGCGCCTGGCGGCCAGCGGATGCAGCGCGTCGAAGGATTCGGCAACGTCCACGTTTCCACGGCCACCGACATCGTGCGCGCGGATCGTGGCGTCTACAACGCCGATACGAGCATTGCCATGATGTCCGGCAATGTCCGCATCACCCGTGGCCAGAACCAGCTCAACGGCGATTTCGCCGAGGTCAACCTCAACACCGGGATCAGCCGCCTGCTGACCAGTACCGATTCTGGCGGCGACAAGCGCGTGCGCGGCCTTTTCGTGCCCCAGAAGGCCGACGCCTCCAGCAACACCCCGCCTGCCCCCCGTCGCGAGGTGCGCTAATGGTCGTACCCTTCGTCAAGGTGGTCGAAGACAGGCAGGATTCCGGACCTCGCCTGGTCGCCGACAATCCGGGTCTGGCCGCCAAGATTTTGGGGAAGCGCTTCAAGAAGCGCCCGGTGGTGCGCAATGTCTCGCTTTCCGTGCAGCGAGGCGAGGCCGTCGGGCTGCTCGGGCCTAACGGCGCCGGCAAGACGACATGTTTCTACATGATCACTGGTCTCATCAGCCCCGACTATGGCCAGATCATGCTGGACGGTATCGACGTCACGGAAATGCCGATGTACCGGCGGGCCCGGCTCGGCGTCGGCTATCTGCCGCAGGAGCCTTCCATCTTCCGCGGGCTGAGCGTCGAGCAGAACATCCGCGGCGTGCTGGAGGTCATCGAAAGCGACCGCGACCGGCGCGAAACCATGCTCGACGAGCTGCTGGCCGAGTTTTCCATCACCCATCTGCGCCGCACCCCGGCGCTTGCGCTCTCCGGCGGCGAGCGTCGGCGTGTCGAGATCGCTCGCGCCCTCGCCTCGCAGCCGCATTTCATGCTGCTCGACGAGCCACTCGCCGGCATCGACCCGATCGCCGTCGGCGACATCCGCGACCTCGTTTCACACCTCAAGGATCGCGGGATCGGCGTGCTGATCACCGACCACAATGTGCGCGAGACGCTCGACATCGTCGATCGTGCCTACATTCTGCATGACGGCCAGATCCTCATGGAGGGCATGCCGGCCGAGATCGTCGCCCACGAGGGCGTGCGCCGCGTCTATCTCGGCGAGCGGTTCAGCCTCTAAGACTCGTGACCTGACAAGCGCGCCGTCCGGAACCCATGGCCGCCTTAACTCAACGCCTCGATCTGCGACAGAGCCAGTCGCTAGTCATGACACCGCAGCTGCAGCAGGCGATCAAGCTGCTGCAGCTGTCCAATATCGAGGTCGCGGCCTATGTCGAGCAGGAGCTCGAGCAGAATCCCCTGCTGGAGCGCGACGATTCCGGGGGCGACGAGGCGCCCGCGGAACCCGCAGGCGGCGATGGCGACCTGCCGGCGCGCGACCACGAAGCCCCGCTTCTCGACTCCGCTGACGGCAGCGCGCCGGCAGCAGCGAGTGAGGCGCCGCTCGACACCGACTCTGTCAATATGTGGGATGGGGATTCGGCCTCGGCTCTGGGGACCTGGGGTAGCGGCGGGCGCCGCGATTTCGACGATCCGGACTTCAACCTCGGCGATACGTTGACCCGCGAGTTGAGTCTCCGCGACCATCTGCTGGCCCAGATCAACGTCGATATTGCCGACCCGGTCGATCGCATCATCGGCTCGCAGCTCGTCGACCATCTCGACGAGTCCGGCTGGTTCAGCGGCGATGTCGAGACGATCGCCAACGGCCTCAAATGCGAGCCCGCCCGCGTCGAGGCGACGCTTACCGCCCTGCAGCGGCTCGACCCGCCGGGTATCTTCGCACGCAGCCTCAAGGAATGCCTGGCGCTGCAGCTGCGAGACCGCAACAGGCTTGACCCCGCCATGACGGCCTTGCTCGACAATCTCGAGCTCCTGGCCAAGCGCGAGCATGCGCAGCTCATGAAGTTGTGCGGCGTCGACGCCGAGGACTTCGCGGAGATGGTCTCCGAGATCAAGGCACTCGACCCCAAGCCCGGGCTCGTCTTCGAAGGCTCCGTCGCCCAGACCGTGGTGCCGGATGTGCTGGTCAGGCCCGTGCCGGGCGGCGGTTGGGCGATCGAGCTCAACCAGGACACCCTGCCGCGAGTCCTGGTCAATCAGCGCTACTACACGCAAGTGACCAAGGAACTGCGCAAGAAGGCGGATCGCGACTTCCTCACCGAGCGCTTCCATTCCGCCAACTGGCTGGTCAAGTCGCTGCATCAGCGAGCCCAGACGATCCTTAAGGTCGCGACCGAGATCGTCCGCCAGCAGGACGCCTTCTTCCGCCATGGCGTCCAGCATCTGCGTCCGCTCGTGCTGCGCGATATCGCCACTGCAATCGAGATGCACGAATCGACCGTCAGCCGCGTCACCAGCAACAAGTTCCTCGCGGCACCTGGCGGCTTGTACGAACTGAAGTATTTCTTCACCTCGGCCATCCAGAACAGCGACGGCGGTGAGGCACACTCGGCCGAGGCAGTGCGCTTTCGTATCAAGACTCTCATCGACGGCGAGCCGGCCGACGACGTCCTCTCAGACGACAAGCTGGTCGAGATGCTGCGCAAGGACGGGGTCGACATCGCGCGGCGCACCGTCGCGAAATATCGCGAAGCCCTGCGCATCCCGTCCTCGGTTCAGCGCCGCCGCGACAAGTCCCTCGGCGTCCGTTAACCGATTTTTCAACAGCCGGTCGATTCACCCTTGATCGCGCTCGCGCCTGTGCGAGAATCTGTTCATGTCTCGGAACCCACCCGCTTCCGCAGACGGTTGCGTGGCCGCGCTCGGCTTCGCGCTGTTGACTTCACTACCCGCCGTCCGTATGGTCCGCCGCCCTAACGGCGCGTCGGCCAGCGGCCCAACCGCCTACCTGGAAATTTCTCAAACCTGAAATCCGCGCGCATGCAGCTTCTGGTGAGCGGCAAGCATCTTGATGTTGGGGACAGCCTTCGCGGCCACGTCACGCAGGCTATCGGTGCGTCCGCTGAGCGCTATTTCGGCCGGGCTATCGAGGGCAAGGTGATCTTTCAGCGTGACCGCCGGGCATTCCGCGCCGACATCTCCCTGCATGTGGCCCGCGGCATCAACGTGCAGACCCACGGCGAGGCCGAGGATCCGTACGCGGCATTCGACATGGCGGCGGAACGGCTCGACAAGAGGCTGCGCCGCCACAAGCGGCGCCTCGTCGCCCGCCGCAAGGAGCCCGCGGAGAACGACGCGCCGGAGACGGGCACCCATCGCGTCTTCGCAACCTATTCCACTACTGAGGCGGTGAACGAACCCGCCGAGGACCGCGATCATGGGGCGCCTGCCGTGGTGGCCGAGGTGGCGCATGACATCCCGACGCTGTCGGTCAGCGACGCCGTGATGTGCCTCGATCTCGGTGCGATGCCGGTGCTGATGTTCCGCAACCGCGCCAGCGGTACGTATAATGTCGTCTATCGGCGCCCCGATGGCACGATCGGCTGGATCGATCCGCCGGCCGTCGGTGCCGCCGCCAATCGGTAATCTGATGGAAATTTCCGACATCCTCGAGCCACGCGCGGTGATCGCCAGTCTGCGCGCAGCCAACAAAAAGCAGATTCTGCAGGAGATCGCGCGTCGCGCCGCGGAGATCACGCTCCAGCCGGAACGGGCGATCGTCGACGTGCTGGTCGAACGCGAGCGCCTGGGCACGACCGGTGTCGGCGCGGGTATCGCCATTCCGCACGGCAAGCTGCCCACCCTGCCGCGGCTCTACGGCCTGTTCGCCCGGCTCGAGACCCCGGTGGAATTCGAATCGATCGATGGTCAGCCGGTCGACCTGATTTTCCTGCTGCTGGCTCCCGGCGGGGCCGGCGCCGATCACCTCAAGGCACTGGCTCGCGTCTCACGGCTTCTGCGCGATCGTTCGGTATGCGAGAAGCTGCGGGGTTCGGACAATGCCGAGGCGCTCTACGCTCTGCTGACCGAGCACGCCACCAGCAACGCGGCTTAACGCCGCACCTCCCGGCAGAACCCCTTAATGCAGGTGGACGGGCTCCAGCCCGTTCTCGCGAATGGCCTCGAAGGCCAGCTCCTTCGTCTCGGCTGCCCCAACAGCAGCGCCGTTGGCCGTATGGATGGCAAAGATAAGGCGAGAACCTTCGCCGTCGCCGACGGCAATCGGCTTGACGTAGGCGAGTTCGCGCAGCCCGAGAACCAGGAAATCCTGGGCAGGCAGATCGTTCTTCGGTGTCACGATGTTGTTCATCTGCGTCGTCTCCTTCGACGTCCCCTTCAGGCGACGTCCAGTGTCTTGCGCTGCTTGCCCGGGCTGGCCCGGATTTCCACCTTGCGGATCCGAGATTCGGCAGGCGGGCGCGCCAGCTCGATGTTGAGCAAACCGTTGTCGAGCGAGGCGCCAATCACTTCGATGCCGTCCGCCAGGACGAAGCTGCGCTGAAACTGGCGTGCGGCAATGCCGCGATGCAGGTAGACCCGCGTCGAGTCCTCCTCGGTCTGCTTGCCGCGAATGACGAGCTGGTTATCCTCGACATGGACCGCCAGGTCCGCGTCCGAGAAACCGGCCACGGCCAGCGTAATGCGCAGGCCGTTCTCACCGATCTGCTCGATGTTGTACGGCGGGTAGCCTTCTGCCGAAGACTTCGCGATGCGGTCGAGCGTGCGCTCGAACTGGTCGAATCCCAGCATCAGCGGGTTGTTGAACAGCGAAAGCCGGCTCATCGGGGCACCCTCCACGAGCAATGCCGCATACGGATCCCTGAGCCTCTCAGGCGATCCTCCATCGGCGGCCCAAAGGCACCGCCTTAGTCCCTATATGGGAACCGTAGCGCCGCCAATCAAGCGTGGACAATCAAGCCCCTGGAAGCACAAAGGCCCGGCGCTGGGTGCACCGGGCCTCGGATCTGGTGGAGCCAAGCGGGATCGAACCGCTGACCTCTACAATGCCATTGTAGCGCTCTCCCAGCTGAGCTATGGCCCCGAAATTCTTGTCTGTCGCGACCCTGGGAGGTGGGCGACGGTACGGCAAAGTACCATAGAGCCGCCGCCGGCGGCCATGCCGTGCTTAGCGCTCCTCCTCGTCGACGTTGTCGCGGACCTCGGCGACATCCTCGTCGTCCTCGCCGAGCTCGGAGGTGTCCTCGATGACCTCTTCCTCCTTATCGTCCTCCGCCCCCTCGGCAACCTCTTCCTCGGCTGCCTCTACGTCCTCCTCGGCAGCCACCGGGGCGGGCACCGGCCGCGGCTGGGCTGCCGGCTTGCCGCGCTTGGTCTTGAGGATCGTCTCGGGATCGAATTCGGCACCGCATTTCGGGCACAGAATCGGGTCTTTGGCCAGGTCGTAGAATCGTGCACTGCACGACTGGCACATCCGCTTCACACCCCAATTGGGCTTCGCCACTGCACTACTCCCAGGCCGGAAAATCGGGCCGCCACATGCCATGCCCGGGGGGTCCTGTCAACAAGCAGCCGGGCGACGGTATCCGGCCGCTTCCGACCTGTTGCCGCCGAGGGCCAATATGCTAGACGAACGTGTTCCACGGAGATCTACGTGAACTCGAGCCTGAGCGTCATACCGCCGGGACCGGTGACCGCCCGTCCGGGGGCAGCCCTGGCGGGCGAAATCACGGCCCCAGGCGACAAGTCGATCTCGCACCGGGCGCTGATGTTCGGGGCGCTGGCGGTCGGCGAGACCGCGATCCACGGCCTGCTGGAGGGCGAGGACGTCCACCGCACGGCGGCGGCTATGCGGGCCCTGGGTGCAGACGTGACGCGCGGCGACGACGGCACCTGGCGGGTGCGCGGTCGCGGCATCGGTGGGCTCAGCGAACCGCAAGACGTTCTCGACATGGGCAATTCCGGCACCAGCGCGCGGCTGCTCATGGGCATTCTCGCCACGCTCCCCTTCACCTGCTTCCTGACCGGCGATGCCAGCCTGCGCAAACGGCCTATGGGCCGTGTCGCCACGCCGCTGGAGCGTTTCGGGGCCCGCATCACCGCCCGTGGCAGGGCCGACGGCAAGATCCTGCTACCCCTGGCCATCACCGGCACGGCCGAGCCGGTGCCGATCGCTTACACGCTGCCGGTCGCTTCGGCTCAGGTGAAGTCCGCCATCCTGCTGGCCGGCCTCGGAACGCCGGGCGAGACCACGGTCATCGAGCGCGCTGCCACCCGCGACCATACCGAACTGATGCTGCGGCACTTCGGCGCGACCGTGAGAACAGCACCCGCCGATGGGGGCGGCACCGCCATCACCGTCACCGGGCTGCCGGAGCTTCAGGGCCGCACGGTTGGCGTTCCCGCCGATCCTTCCTCGGCCGCCTTCCCGCTGGTGGCAGCCCTGCTGATTCGCGGATCGCGTGTGACGGTGCGCAATGTCGGCCTCAATCCACGGCGGGCCGGGCTCTACGACACGCTGCGCGAGATGGGCGCCGATATCACGGTCAGCCGGCCGCACACGGAGGCCGGCGAGCCCGTTGGCGATATCACGGCGGTGGCCGGCGAGTTGCGCGGTGTCGAGGTCCCGCCCGAGCGTGCACCCACGATGATCGACGAATACCCCATCCTCGCCGTGGCCGCCGCCTTCGCCAAAGGCGACACGAAGATGCGCGGCCTGAGCGAATTGCGGGTCAAGGAGAGCGACCGCCTGTCGGCCATCGCCCACGGACTCAAAGCCTGCGGCGTCGAAGTATTCGTCGACGGCGATGACCTGATCGTGCGTGGCCAGGGAGGTCGCCCGGCGGGGCTGGCGGACGCCGCACCGATCCCGACCCATCTTGATCATCGTATCGCCATGTCCTTCCTGGTCATGGGGTTGGCCGCGCAGAAGCCGGTCTCGGTCGACGATGCCACGCCGATCGACACCAGCTTCCCCGGCTTCCTGCCACTCATGCGGGGGCTCGGCGCGGACATCACGACCAGCGCTTCGCTATGAGCCATCGAGACCCGGGACGAACTGGCCGGAGCCGCAAGGGGCACTGTCCCGTGCGCCGCTTGCACAAGAACAAATGATCATCGCCATCGACGGTCCGGCCGCCGCCGGAAAGGGCACGCTGGCGCGCCGGCTAGCCGCGCATTTTGGTCTCGCCTTCCTCGATACCGGCAGCCTCTACCGCGCGGTCGGGGCCAAGATCCTGCGCACCAAGCAGGATCCCAGGGATGTCGTCGCCGCTCAGGGTGCCGCCGAGAACCTCTCGTCGGACGACCTCACGGCGCCCGAACTGAGAACCGAGGCCGTTAGCGAAGCGGCATCGATCGTGGCCGCGCAGCCAGCGGTGCGGGCAGCCTTGCTTGAATTTCAGCGCAACTTCGCCCGGCGGCCGCCCGGCGGCGAAACGGGCGCCGTGCTCGACGGCCGGGACATCGGCACGGTCGTCTGCCCGGAGCCTGACGTCATCAAATTCTTCGTCCATGCCTCCTTGGCAGCCCGCGCTCGTCGCCGATTCAAGGAGTTGCAGGCGCGCGGGGATTCCGTTACAGAAGCCCGCGTTCAGCAGGACATGGACGAGCGCGACAAGCGCGATATGAGCCGCGGCATCGCTGCCCTCAAGCCGGCAAGCGACGCTTATGACCTTGATACGACAGGGTTAAACCCCGATCAGGTCTTCCAGGCAGCTCTCGACCATATCCAGCGGACACGCGCCTAGGGATCGTCCCCAGGCGCGAACCTCAGCCCCGGCGTCGGCAGGCCGCATGGTGCGGCACGGACGTCCGGACACGGAAAGGATTTCCATGGCTCAAGAGAATTTCGCCGAGCTGCTCGAAGAGTCGCTCGCCAAGACCAGCGGCTTCGTCGGCTACGTCGCCAAGGGCAAGATCATTTCGATCGAGAACGACTTCGCCATCATCGATGTCGGCCTGAAGTCCGAGGGCCGCGTGGCGCTCAAGGAATTCGGTGCGCCCGGCCAGCCGGCCGAGCTCAAGGTCGGCGATACCGTCGACGTTTTCGTCGAGCGGATGGAAGACCGCAACGGCGAGTGCCAGCTCAGCCGTGAGAAGGCCAAGCGTGAAGAGGCTTGGGGTCAGCTCGAGAAGAACTTCAAGGATCAGGCCCGCGTCACCGGCGTAATCTTCGGCCGGGTCAAGGGCGGTTTCACCGTCGATCTCGGCGGCGCCGTCGCCTTCCTGCCGGGCAGCCAGGTCGACATCCGCCCGGTGCGCGACGTGACGCCGCTGATCGGCACGCCGCAGCCCTTCCAGATCCTCAAGATGGACCGCAGCCGCGGCAACATCGTGGTCTCGCGCCGCGCCGTGCTCGAGGAAACCCGCGCCGAGCAGCGCTCGGAGCTCGTCGCCTCGCTCAAGGAGGGCCAGGTTCTGCAGGGCGTGGTCAAGAACATCACCGATTACGGTGCCTTCGTCGATCTCGGCGGCGTCGACGGTCTGCTGCACGTCACGGATATCGCCTGGCGCCGCATCAACCACCCGTCGGAGGCCCTGCAGATCGGCCAGCAGGTCACGGTGCAGGTCATCCGCTTCAACCCGGAGACCCAGCGCATCTCGCTCGGCATGAAGCAGCTCGAGGCCGATCCGTGGGAGGGCGTGGCCGCCAAGTATCCGGTGGGCACCAAGTTCAAGGGCCGCGTCACCAACATCACCGACTACGGCGCCTTCGTGGAGCTCGAGCCGGGCATCGAGGGACTGGTGCATGTCTCCGAGATGAGCTGGACCAAGAAGAACGTGCATCCGGGCAAGATCGTCTCGACCAGCCAGGAGGTCGAGGTGATGGTGCTCGACGTCGATTCGGCCAAGCGCCGCATCAGCCTCGGCCTCAAGCAGTGCTTCGACAATCCGTGGGAGACGTTCCGCGCCATGCACTCGGCGGGCGCCGAGCTCGAGGGCGAGGTCAAGAACATCACCGAGTTCGGCCTGTTCGTCGGCCTGCCCGGCGACATCGACGGCATGGTCCACCTCTCCGACCTCGACTGGAAGAAGGCCGGCGAGGACGCCATCAAGGACTACAAGAAGGGCGACCGGGTGAAGGTCAAGGTGCTCGACGTCGACATCGAGAAGGAGCGCATCTCCCTCGGCATCAAGCAGCTGGAGAGCGACCCCTTCGAGACCGCCGGCGACTCGGTCAAGAAGGGCTCGGTCGTCACCGGTACGGTGACGGCGATCCAGGAGGCGGGGCTGGAGGTCGACCTGGCCAACGGCCTGACCGGCTTCATCCGCAAGTCCGACCTGTCGCGCGAGCGCAGCGAGCAGCGCCCGGACCGCTTCGCCGTGGGCGAGAAGGTCGACGCCAAGGTGACCAACATCGATCGTGCCACGCGGCGCATCACCCTGTCGATCAAGGCCAAGGAGATCGACGAGGACAAGGAAGCGATGCAGCAGTTCGGCTCGTCGGATTCCGGTGCGAGCCTCGGCGACATCCTGGGGGCGGCGATCAGCCGCGCCCGCAAGGAGAAGGACGCCAAGGAGTAAGTCAGGACCGGGCCGTGTCCCCCGGGACACGGCCTGGATCCGCAGCCTGGCTTTGATGAGGGCTCGGCATGCTGTCCTCGACCCCGACCCCACCCGATCCTGACAGCCTCGTCGACCGGCGCCGCCTCAAGCGCCAGGTCACCGGCTGGCGCTTCGCCGCCGTCGTCGCCGCGGTGGCTGCGATCGCCGCCGCGGTAGGGCGCTTCGAGCTTCTCGGCGGCGAGGACCATGTCGCGCTCGTCCAGGTTTCCGGCATCATCGTCGACGACCAGGACCGGACCCGCACCATCAAGCGTATCGGCGACGAGGCTGGCGTCAAGGCGCTGATCGTGCGCATCGACAGCCCCGGCGGCACGGTGGTCGGCGGTGAAAGCCTGTTCCGTCATCTCAGGACCGTGGCCGAGAAGAAGCCAGTCGTTGCCGTTCTCGGCGAGGTCGCGGCGTCGGGTGGCTACATGGTGGCACTGGCCGCCGACCACATCGTGGCACGCGAGGGCACGCTCACCGGCTCGATCGGCGTGATCATGCAAAGCACCGACATCACCGGTCTTCTCGCCAAGCTCGGCATCGAGGCGGAGGCGATCAAGAGCGGCCCCCTGAAGGCGGTGCCCTCGCCGCTCGAGCGTCTGAGCGACGAAGGCCGCGCGGCGACGCGCCGTCTCGTCGATGACATGCACCAGATGTTCACGGCGATGGTCGCCGAGCGGCGCGGACTGCCGCTGCCGCGCGCCACCGAGCTCGCCGACGGGCGCGTGTTCACCGGCCGGCAGGCGCGCGCCGCCGGCCTCGTCGACACAATCGGCGGCGAGGAGGAAGCGCGGCAGTGGCTGACGGAGCGCGGGATCTCGCGTCGCTTGCCGAGCCGGAAGATTCAGATCGAGCGCGACGATGATTTCTGGCCCAGCCTGGTGCGCAGCGCGATCCAAGGGGTGACCGGAAAAACGTATTTGTCTGAGAGGCTTACCCTTGACGGGCTGGTGGCGCTCTGGCACCCTGACCTCTGGGTTCGCTAGGGATGCGGTCTTATCCGCGTGTCCCGATACCGCCCGGACGAGGTGTGCGCAAGGCGCCATGACCAAGTCGGAACTGATCCTCAAGCTCGCGGAGCGCAATCCGCACCTGTATCAGCGGGACGTCGAGCGCATTGTCTCGACGGTTTTCGATGAGATCACCTCGGCCCTGTCGCGGGGTGACCGGGTCGAATTGCGGGGTTTTGGCGCATTTTCCGTGAAGCGCCGGCAGTCCCGGACCGGCCGGAACCCCCGCACGGGTGAGGCGGTCCAAGTCTCGGAAAAGGCTGTTCCGTTTTTCAAGACCGGCAAAGAGCTGCGCGAAAAGCTCAACGGCAAGAACTGAGCCTGCCAGCCGGTTCTGGGCCCCGGTTCCGCTCGGCCGAGAGGCGCCGATGAAGCTCTTATTCTGGATAGTCGGCCTGCCGCTGCTGCTTGCGGCCGGTTTCTTTGCCGTGGCCAACCGCGATACGGTGGCCGTCAGCCTGTGGCCCTTTGCCGAAACCCTGCAGATGCCACTCTTTCTGGCCATTGCTGCCCCCTTTTATGCCGGGTTCGCACTGGGGGCCGTGATCGCCTGGGGGGCTTCGGGCCGGGCCCGCGCTCGGGCCCGCGAGACATCCCGGCGGGCAGCCGAGCTACAGCGCGAAAACGAGGCCCTCAAGGCCCGGCTGGATCAGCTGGCAATCGGCACGTCACCCGCCGCGGCGCCGGCACCGCCGCAACGCTCGATCGCTGGCGAACCGCCGGTCTTCCTGCCCTAGTCATGCGCGTTTACAGCGCCAGCGCCGTCGAAGCCGCGCTTGAGACCCCGGCGCTCGTCGAGCAGTTACGCGACATCTTCCGCTCCAAGATCACCGTGCCACCACGCCAGCACTACTCGGTTCCGGTCGGCGAGGGGCCCGCAGCGACTCTGCTTCTCATGCCGGCCTGGCAGGAAACCCGCTATATCGGCGTCAAGATCGTCAGCGTCTTCCCCGGCAACGGGCAGCAGGGGCTGCCCTCCGTCATGGGGGCCTATGTCCTGATGTCGGCGCGCACCGGCGAGCCCCTCGCCATGATCGACGGCCGCATGCTGACCCTGCGGCGCACCGCCGCCGCCTCGGCCTTGGCCGCCAAGTACCTGGCGCGCGCCGACGCCAGCCGGCTGTTGATGGTCGGGACCGGCGCCCTGGCGCCTCATTTGATTCTCGCGCACGCCATGATGCGGCCGATCCGCGAGGTCGTGGTCTGGGGGCGGACCCCGGCCAAGGCCGAGGCCCTCGCCCGTACCCTCACCAGCCGCTACCTGAAAGTCAGCGCAACCACGGATCTCGCCGGCGCCGTCAGCGGCGCCCACATCATCTCCTGCGCCACCCTGGCGCAAGAGCCGCTGATCCACGGCGAGTGGCTGCAGCCCGGCCAGCACCTTGATCTGGTCGGCGCCTTCACACCCGAAATGCGCGAAGTCGACGACACTGCCATACAGCGCAGCCGCGTCTATGTCGATACGCCCATGGCCCTGAAGGAAGCCGGCGACATCGTCCAACCGCTGCGCAGCGGTGTCCTCGCCGAACAGATGATCGCCGGAGACCTCGCCGAACTTGCGCAGGGGCGCTGCCACGGCCGCAGTTTCCACAGCCAGATCACCCTGTTCAAATCGGTGGGCACGGCGATCGAAGACCTGGGTGCGGCTACGCTCCTGTTCGAGCGGACCCGCGATGAACGGATGACCCTGCGATGACGCTGCCGGAACTGGACCTCCTGCTGGCTTATGTTTTTGCCGCGACGGTGTTGGCGCTC
The DNA here is from genome assembly GCA_016869415.1 of Alphaproteobacteria bacterium. Taxonomy (GTDB): domain Bacteria; phylum Pseudomonadota; class Alphaproteobacteria; order CACIAM-22H2; family CACIAM-22H2; genus VGEI01. The sequence goes on along the minus strand of VGEI01000005.1, from coordinate 10,993 downwards.
ACACCCGGTCCAGACATGGCGTATGTGGCGGCCCGCAACCTTGCTGGCGGCCGTTCGCAAGGTGTAGCCGCGGCTTTCGGAGTGCTGGCCGGCATCTTCGTCCATACGACCTTCGCAGCCGTGGGTTTGAGTTCCTTGTTCCAGCACTCGCAGATCGCCTTCGATGTCGTCAAATATTGCGGCGCTGCCTATCTCGCCTGGCTGGCGGTCAAGATGTGGCGCGAGACAGGCGGCCAGGAGGTCTCGCGCATCGGGGCACCGAGCGGTCTGGCGCGCGCCTTCAGTGAAGGCATGCTGACCAATATCCTCAACCCCAAGGTCGCGTTGTTCTTCCTCGCGCTTCTCCCCCAATTCGTTGCCGTCCAGAAAGGTGGCGTCGCCAGCCAGATGATCATCCTCGGTCTTACGATGGTTGTGATCGGTGTCATTGTCCTGCTCGCCGTCGTTTTCATGACGGCGCGCGCACGCTTAGCCGTCCATAGCTCGTCACGCATTGGGCCTTGGCTGCGCCGCCTCGCCGCCCTGCTCTTCGTCGGACTGGCCGTCCGCCTTGCCCTCGCGGAGCGTTCGTGAAGATCACGGTCGTCGGCGCGGGCATCATGGGCCTGTCGGCGGCCTGGGCGCTGCAGCGCGACGGCCATCAAGTCACCGTCCTGGAACAAGGCCCCGTACCCAACCCGCTCGGCTCGTCGGTCGACGAACACCGCCTGATCCGCCACCCCTACGGGGGCGAGCGTGGCTATACGCGGATGATCAACCCGGCCTATGCCGCGTGGGAGCAGGTCTGGGCCGACCTCGGAGCCCGCCACTACGCGCCGACCGGCACCTTGGTACTCGACCGCGGGGACCGCTGGACGGCGGCGACCGCGATCACCCTGGAGGCCGAGCGCATACCCTTCCGCCACCTCAACGTCGCCGAGTTTTCTGCATCGTTCCCCCTGCTGAGCGCGGCCGGCATCCTCGGCGCCCTGCTCCTGGAGAGCGGTGGGACCCTATTTGCGGGCGATATCGTCGCGGGCCTAGCGCGTCATCTCCGCCAGCGCGGCGTCCGCATCGAGGAGCGGAACGCCGTGCGCGAACTCGATCCCGAGCATGGCCGTGTGGTACTCACCGCCGGCCCGACCGTCGAGGCCGATCAGTTGATCGTCGCTGCCGGCCCGTGGGCACCCCGGCTCGTTCCTGGCCTGAGCTCGCGGGTCACGCCATCCCGTCAGGTCGTGGTCTATCTGCAGCCGCCGGCCGAACGCGCGGCGTCATGGCGGACGCATCCGATGATTCTCGATATCGACCCGGCCGCCGGCTTCTATCTGGTGCCGCCCCGGGCCCGTGCCTCGGGCGCGATCAGTGGGCTCAAGATCGGCGATCACAGCTTCACTCTGACTGGCAACCCCGATCGCGACCGTGAGGCGACTGAAGCGGAGGCGCAGCACATTATTCGTCAGGTCGGTACCCGCCTACGCGACATCGGACACTACGCCATTCGCGAGGCCAAGACCTGCTTCTATGATGTCACGGTCGACGAGCATTTCGTGGCACAGCCGCTGGCCGCCCGCGGCTGGGTCCTCAGCGGCTTCTCCGGTCACGGCTTCAAGTTCGCCGCGGTTCTCGGGCTTGAACTGGCGCGTACGCTGCGGGGTGAGCAGAACGCCACGGCGCTGACAGAATGGGCTGCCGGCATGGTAAAAGACCCGCCCTGAAGGAGCCCGCCATGGCCGATCCCGCCTCTCGAGTCATTGTTGCGATCGACCGCATGACCCGGACCGATGCCCACGCCGATGTGGCAAGGCTGGGCAAACGCGTCTCCTGCCTCAAGCTCGGGCTTGAGTTCTTTGTCGCCAATGGGCCGCAGGGTGTACGCGCCGTCGCCGGCCCCTCCCCGCTGTTCCTCGACCTCAAGCTCCATGACATTCCCAACACCGTAGCGGGCGGCGTGCGTTCCGCCTGCAGTCTCAATCCGAAATTCCTGACCATCCATGCCTCGGGCGGCGAGGCCATGATGCGTGCCGCTGCCGAAGCTGCGAAAGCCGCCGGCTCGTCGCGGCCAAATCTCCTCGCCATTACCGTCCTCACCAGCCTCGACGACGGCGACCTCGCCGCGGTAGGCCAGAGTACACCGATGCGCGATCAAGCCCGCCGCCTCGCGGCGCTGGCCAAGAAATCCGGTCTCGACGGTGTGGTCTGCTCGGCCCACGAGCTCGGCGCACTACGCGCCGAATGCGGGCCTGACTTCCTGCTGGTGACGCCTGGCATCCGCCCGAGCTGGACCGCCGCCCAGGACCAGAAGCGCGCCACCACGCCAGCGGAGGCCGTCCGCCAGGGTGCGGACTATCTGGTGATCGGCAGGCCGATCACCCAGGCCGATGATCCCGCCGCGGCTCTCGACCGCATCGCTGCGGAAATCCAAGCCGGCTGAACCCATGGCCGTTCTGGTCAAGATCTGCGGGCTGAACTCGCCCGAGGCGGTGCGTGCGGCTGCAGAAGCCGATTTCGCTGGCTTCATGTTCTACGCCCGCAGCCCACGCAACGTCTCACCGGAGATCGCAGCAAGCCTTGCGGATCTGCTGTCGCCGCAGGTGCAGCGTGTGGCCGTGATGGTCGACCCCGACGATGCGTTTCTGACAGCGGCGCTGACTGTCTTCCGGCCGAACCTGCTGCAACTGCACGGCAGCGAAAGCGCAGAGCGGATCGCGGCGATCAAGGCTGCCTTCGGCCTGCGGGTGATGAAGGTGCTTCCGATCCGCGAGGCCGGTGACTTCGCCGCCGCTGAGCGCTATCAGGGCGTCGCCGACCGCCTGCTCTTCGACGCCAAGCCGCCCAACCGGCCCGATGCCTTGCCCGGCGGCAACGCGGAGAGCTTCGACTGGACGCTGCTGGCGGGCCGCCGTTTCTCCATACCGACCATGCTCGGCGGCGGCCTGACGGCAGCCAATGTCGCCGAAGCCGTGCGTACCTCGGGCGTCCGCGCGGTCGACGTTTCGTCCGGTGTCGAGGACCGGCCCGGCGCCAAAAACCCATTGAAGATCAAGGATTTCATACGGGCCGCCCGGGGCCTGTGACAGGCTGTATCGGGACAAGTAAAGTCTCGCCTCCGGCGCCCCCGTATGGTTTATAGGCGGGCCCTAACCGCACCCCGAGACCATGGCTACTTCCGTCAACTCCTATCGCACCGGCCCGGACGAGCGTGGGCATTTCGGTCTCTATGGCGGCCGCTATGTCGCCGAGACACTGATGCCGCTGATCCTCGAGGTCGAGCGCGCCTACAACGCCGCCAAGGTGGATCCGGACTTCCACCGCGAGCTCAACTACTACCTCAAATATTACGTGGGGCGGCCGAGCCCGCTCTATTTCGCTGAGCGCCTGACCCGGCAGCTCGGCGGCGCCAAGGTCTACTTCAAGCGTGACGAGCTCAACCACACCGGCGCGCACAAGATAAACAACTGCATGGGCCAGATCTTGCTGGCCCGGCGCATGGGCAAGACGCGCATCATCGCTGAGACGGGGGCCGGCCAGCATGGCGTGGCGACCGCTACGGTATGCGCGCTGTTCAACCTGCCTTGCACGATCTACATGGGCTCGACCGACATCGAGCGCCAGGCACCCAACGTCTTCCGCATGAAGCTGCTCGGTGCCGAGGTGAAGCCGGTGACTTCGGGCTCGGCGACGCTCAAGGACGCGATGAACGACGCGCTGCGTGACTGGGTCGCCAACGTCGAGAACACCTACTACATCATCGGCACGGCCGCCGGTCCGCATCCCTTCCCCATGCTGGTGCGCGACTTCCAGTCGGTGATCGGCGAGGAGGTGCGCAAGCAGCTGCACGAGATGGAGGGCCGCCTGCCCGACACGCTCGTCGCCTGCATCGGCGGCGGCTCCAACGCGCTTGGCCTGTTCCACCCGTTCCTTGACGACCGCTCGGTATCGATGGTGGCGGTCGAGGCTGCCGGTCTCGGCCTCGAGACCGGCAAGCACGCAGCATCGCTGACCGGCGGCAAGCCCGGCGTGCTGCACGGCAACCGCACCTACCTGCTGCAGGACGATGACGGGCAGATCACCGAGGCGCATTCGATCTCGGCCGGGCTCGACTACCCGGGTATCGGGCCGGAACATTCCTGGCTGCACGACCTGAAACGGGTCGAGTACGTCTCGGCCACCGACCAGGAGGCGCTAGACGCCTTCAAGCTGCTGGCCAAGATCGAAGGCATCCTGCCGGCTCTCGAGCCCGCCCACGCCCTGGCCGAAGTGATCAAGCGCGCGCCCAACCTGCCGAAGGATCACCTGCTGGTCATGAATCTCTGCGGTCGCGGCGACAAGGACGTCTTCACGGTAGCCGCCGCCCTGGGGATCAAGCTGTGAGCCGCATCGCCGCTCGTTTCGCCAGGCTGCGCCAGGAAGGCCGCGCAGGCCTCGTCACTTTCACCATGGCCGGCGATCCCGACTACGCCACCTCGCTCGGCATCATGCGCGGCCTGCCCAAGGCCGGCGTCGACATCATCGAGCTCGGCGTCATGTTCTCCGACCCGATGGCCGATGGGCCGGCCGTCCAAGCCGCTGGTCTGCGCGCCCACAAGGCCGGCGCCTCGGTCCGCCGCACGCTCGACATGGTGGCGGAGTTCCGCCGCAGCGGCGATAACGAGACGCCTGTCGTCCTCATGGGCTACTTCAATCCGATCTACATCTTCGGCGCCGAGGCCTTCTGCGCCGAGGCCAAGAAGGCCGGCGTCGATGGACTGATCGTCGTCGACCTCCCCCCCGAGGAGGACCACGAGCTGCGACCGCACGCCATCGCCAACGGCCTCGACATCATCCGCCTGGCCACGCCGACTACCGATGCGGCGCGGCTGCCCAAGGTCGTCGAAGGCGCCTCGGGATTCATCTACTACGTCGCCGTACTCGGCATCACCGGCACCAAGTCGGGTGCCATCGAGCAGATTCAGGAATCGGTCGAGCGCATCCGCAAATCCACCGATCTGCCGATCGTCGTCGGCTTCGGCATCAAGACGCCGGAGCAGGCCGCCGAGGTAGCGCGCGTCGCCGACGCGGCCGTGGTCGGTTCGGCCTTGGTCGAGATCATCGGCGGCAAGGGTGACACGGTACGCAGCGCCCTGCGCTTCGTCGAGGGCGTGGCCAACGCTGTCCACAGCAGCCGTCGGAAAGCAAAGGCTGATGCATGACCGGCTCGCGATTTGCCGCCCGCCAACCCAAATCGCTCGCCGGCGCGGCTGCCTCCGCAGCCGCGGGTGCCTCACGGCTCTCGCCGCGCCTGAGCTTGAACCGATGAACTGGCTGACGAACTTCATCCGGCCGAAGATCAAGGCGCTGGTCCGCAAGACCGACGTCCCGGAGAATCTCTGGGACAAGTGCCCGTCCTGCGCCAAGATGATCTTCCACCGCGATCTCGAGGCTGCCCAGCGCGTCTGCCCGCATTGCGGGCATCACATGCGCCTTCAGGCCAAGCGCCGGCTGGAACTGCTATTCGACGACAGCGCCTATACCCGCATCGAGCTGCCCAAGACGCCAACGGACCCGCTGCGCTTCCGTGATTCGAAGAAATACGGCGACCGTCTCAGTGCCGCGCGCGACAAGACGGGCGAGAGCGACGCAATCGTCGTGGCGCACGGCACGGTTGGCCGCTTGCCGGCGGTCATTGCCGCCTTCGATTTCGATTTTCTGGGCGGATCGATGGGTATCGCCGTCGGCGAGGCGCTGGTGGCCGCTGCCAAGCTCGCCACCCTGCAGCAGGCACCGCTGATCGCCATCCCGTCCTCGGGCGGGGCGCGCATGCAGGAGGGCATTCTTTCCCTCATGCAACTGCCGCGTACTGTGATCGCGGCCGAGCAGGTGAAAGAGGCCGGCCTGCCGTTTATCGTCATTCTGGCCGATCCGACCACCGGCGGCGTCTCTGCGTCCTTCGCCATGCTGGGCGACATTGCCATAGCCGAGCCGGGTGCCGTCATCGGCTTCGCCGGCGCGCGGGTGATCGAGGAGACCATCCGCGAGAAGCTGCCGCCGGGCTTCCAGCGCTCCGAGTATCTGCTGGAGCATGGCATGATCGACATGGTCGTGCACCGGCACGAGCTGCGCGATACGCTGGTCCGTACCCTCAAGCTCATCCTGCAGCCGAACCCCTCGGCTGAGATTGTGCCGCTGCCGCGGCCCGGCCTCGATGTTCCGCTGGCCGGCGCGGCGGCGAGCTCCGCCCCGAACTGAGCGCCGATCCGATCCTCGAGCGCCTCAAGGCGCTGCATCCCAAGGCGATCGACCTGTCGCTCGACCGCGTGCGCCGGATCATGGCCGATCTCGGCCATCCTGAGCGCAAGCTACCGCCCGTTCTGCACGTCGCCGGCAGCAAGGGCAAGGGCTCGACCGTTGCCATGCTGCGCGCTGTGCTTGAGGCGGCGGGCTATCGTGTCCACGTTTATGTCTCGCCTCATCTTGTGCGCTTCGCCGAGCGCATCCGCCTCGCTGGTTCGCTAATCGACGAAGCGTATCTAGCGGAGCTGCTCGAAGAGGTCGAACGAGTGAACGCCGGCCAGCCTATTACCTTCTTCGAGGTGACAACGGCGGCGGCCTTCCTGGCATTTGCCCGTAATCCGGCCGACGTGGTGATCCTTGAGGTCGGCATGGGCGGGCGCCTGGACGCCACGAACATCGTCGGACGGCCGCTAGCCAGCACGCTGGTGCCGATCTCCTTCGATCACATGCAGTACCTGGGCGACACCCTGGCCAAGATTGCGGCCGAGAAGGCAGGCGTGCTTAAGCCCGGCGTCCCTGCGGTGGTCGGCCTGCAGCCCGACGAGGCGGCAAGAACGATTGAGACCCGAGCCGCAGCTGTCGGGACGCCGCTGTTTCGCCGGGGTCACGAATGGGCCGCCACATGCCGGCCGGACGGCTTCCGCTACGCCGGGCGGCGCACTCTCGATCTTCCGCTCCCGTCCTTGCCCGGACGGCACCAGATCGACAACGCGGCTCTTGCCGTCGCCACGCTCGATCGCGTCGACGGCTTCACCGTTTCCGAAGCCCAATTCCGCTCCGGCCTGACACGCGTCGACTGGCCGGCGCGCCTGCAGCGCCTTGGCCGGGGACCGCTGGTCGCGCTGCTGCCGCCGGCGAGCGAGCTCTGGCTCGATGGCGGTCACAACGAGGCAGCCGGGCGCGTGCTCGCCGACTGGGCGGCGGACACGAAACGCCCGCTCGATCTCGTCGTCGGCATGTTGTCGACCAAGGAGCCCGAGCGTTTCCTGGCGCCGCTGAAGCCCTATGCGCAGCGGTTGCGCGCCATTGCCATTCCCAAAGAGCCGCTGAGCCTGCCGGCGGAAATCGTCGCGGAGGCAGGACGCCGTGCCGGCTTCACCGATGTCGCGGCTGCGTCCAGCACTGCCGAGGCGATCGCAGACCTCGCCCGCCACGGGCCCGAGCGCGTGCTGATCACCGGCTCGCTCTACCTAGCCGGCACGGTGTTGGCAGAGAACGGCTAGAAATGTGAAAGCCCCGCTGCGTGGCGGGGCTTTCTTATGGTTTCGGGTCCAACTCGGGACTGACGAACGGACTAGAGAACGGACTGCACCCACTCATAGAGCTTGGTCTTGGGCAGCGTGCCGATCTTGGTCGCCGCTACCTGCCCGCCCTTGAAGACCATCAAGGTCGGGATTCCGCGAACCCCGTACTTGCTGGGCGTGTTCGGGTTCTCGTCGATATTGATCTTGGCGACCTTAATTTTCCCTTGCAAGTCCTTGGCGAGGTCGTCCAGGACGGGGGCTATCTGCTTGCAGGGACCGCACCATTCGGCCCAAAAGTCGACAAGAACGGGGCCGGTAGACTTGAGGACGTCCGACTCGAAGCTGTCGTCGGTAACTTTCGCGGGCTGCATGGGACCTCGTCAGCAAATTGTCGGAAATATGAGTCTAAGGGGCGGTGAAAGACACGGTCAAGCCGACCGGGGACAGGGTGTGCATAACTCGCCGGCTCAGGGCACCAACGGCTCAAGGAGCGCTTCCGGCAACTCCATCAACCGGGGTCCGTCGGTCCAGAGCAAGGCACACCGCACGGGGCGCCCGGGATAGAGGGCCGACAGGGCAGCCCGGTAGGCGGCCATCTGCCGTAGATAGATCGTGGGCGTGTCCTCAGCTTTCAAGGGGGATGGACGGTTCGTCTTGTAGTCGACAACCAGCACCTGATCCTCGGTTACCAGCAGGCGGTCAATCTGCCCGGACAAGACTCGGTTACCGACGCGGCCCACGATGGGTGCTTCCGCGGCACTGCCTTCGGCGAAGAGAGGCGCCCATTGCGGATGCGCCAGAACAGCGAGCGCTTCGCGCCGGATCTCGCGCTGGCTCCCCTCGTCAAGCCGGTGAACCGGGCGCGCCAGAAAGCGCGCGGCAGCAGCCTCGCGCTCATCGGCCGGGAGGTCCGGCAAGGTCTGCAGAAGGCGATGAATGATCCGGCCGCGCCGGTACCGCCGCTCGCTGCCGTCCTCGTCAAACGGCCCGCGCACCGACGGCTCCTCGCCGTCGGGCCGCGACGGGACGAGTGGCCGCGGTGGATCCGGCTCGTCCGGCGCCGGCCGGTTCCACCAGGGTGGCAGTGCGGCTTCGCCGGGGCCTGCCAGGGCTGGCGGCTCTTTCTCCACCGGCTGAACTTGGCGGGAGCGCAGGCGAAACCCCTCTCCCTCGAATCCCGGCACGGCTATGCGCTCGACGCCCGCGGCCTGCCCCAGGCCGTTGGCGATCAGGTTGTACCAGCACCTTTCCGGCGGGCGGGTACGGTCCTCGTAACCACAGACATAGAGCCGGTCCTCGGCACGGGTCATGGCCACATAGAGCAGGCGGCGATACTCCGCCTCTTGCGCCAGCTTGAGCGTCTCGCGCGCCGACTTGGCAGCTGGATCATCTCGACCGACCTTCGGCGACCACAGCGGGATGTCGGGATCGAGACCCGACCCGGTCAGCCACAGTAGCCGTGCGCCCTGTTTGGGCACCTGCAGCGTGTCGGGAAGAATGACAATCGGCGCCTGCAGTCCCTTGGCGCCGTGCACGGTCATGACCCGCACTTCGTTTCGCGCTTCGGCTTCGAGATCGCGCTTCACTTCCTCTCGCCCGATTCCGATCCAGTGAAGAAACGCCTCAAGCGACGGCGTGTGCTGGCGCTCAAAGGCCAGAGCCGCGGCGAGGAACTCGTCGAGCGGGTCGTTGGCCTCCACGCCGAGGCGCGCAACCAGACGCCGGCGCCCGCCCAGCGGGCCCAAGATTCGGGCGAAGAGATCATAGGGCCGCGTGTAGTCGGCCCCGGCCAACAGCGCTGCCAGCTCGTCCTGAGCGCGGGCGAAATCGGCATTCTCGGCAGCGCGCCGCTGCAGCTCTGCCCATAGTGTCCCGGCACGGCCGTAGGCGAGGGCAAAAAGTTGCTCCTCGGAAAAGCCGAAGAACGGCCCCTTGAGGATCGTCGCGAGAGTCAGGTCATCCTCGGGCAGCAACAGAAAGCGCCCCAGGGCAATCACGTCCATGACCGCGAGCTGGTCTGCGAGGACCATGCGGTCGACCCCCGCGACCGGCACGTTGGCCTTCTTGAGCTCACGCACGATCAGGTCGACCAGCACGTTGCGCCGCCGTACCAGGATCATGACGTCCTGCGCGCGCACCGGGCGGCCTTTCGAGTCGAGCTGTTCCTTGTCCCGGATCCAGCCGGCGATGGTCGTGGCAATGGCCTGCGCCAGGCGGGCGGGCGGCGAATCCTCCTCGTGCCGCTCCACCGGCAGCGCCCAGGGATCGAGGGCTGGCCTTTCGCGCGGCGCCACGGGTGGCCAGAGCTCGACCAACCCACCCTGCCCAACACGCTCGGTGCGATGCCGGATCGGCGCGCCATCGAGCGCTACGCCGTCGGCCGCCCGAGGTTGGGCAAAAACGGCATCGACAGCGGCAAGCACGGCCTCGGTCGAGCGGAAGGACTCGATCAGCTCCTCGTTGGTCCAGAGCTGCTTTGCCGCCGCCGCCCGTGCCGAAAGGTCGCCGCGCAGCCGCACGAAAGCACGCGGATCGGCGCGCTGGAAGGAGTAGATCGACTGCTTGGTATCGCCCACGGCGAAGACGGTACGCCCGAGGGCCCGGGCGCCCTCGCCCGTGAAAAATTCGCCGGCCAGCGCCTCGATCACCTCCCACTGCTCCGGGTTGGTATCCTGCGCCTCGTCGATCAGGATGTGATCGATGCCGCCATCGAGCTTGTAGAGCACCCAGGGGGCGATGCCGGGCCGGCGCAGCAGGTCGCGCGTGGCGAGGATGAGATCGTCATAGTCGAGCACGGCACGGTCGACCTTGGCCGCCGCGTAGGTCTCCTCCAGCGCCGAGGCAAAGCGCAGCAATGCTGCCGTCCCCGCGGCATTGCGCGCCGCATTGCAGCGCCGGATGGTGTCCTCGACTCGAGCCGTTTCAGCCGCCAGGACGGCGTCGATGCCGGGGGCCGCGAGCAATGTCTCCTTGGTGACCAGGCGCTTCTGCCGCTCGCCCTCCAGGGTGAAATAGGCCCGGGCATAGGCCATGAAGCCCTCGACACGCCCCTCCTCCGGAGCGGCCAGCCACGCGTCGATGATAGTGCCGCGCTTGCGATCGGTCGTCGAACCGCTCAAGAGCGCCACCGCGGCCTGGCGCAGACCTTTCAACTCCAACGAAGCGTCGGCGCAGGCCTTGCCTAGAATGGATGATTCCGTCTCCGCCGGGTCGAGCTGCAGCCGGCGATACAGCCGGTCGACGGCGTGCTTTAGGTTGCGTGTACCGCGCGGCCCGATCAGCAGACGACGCAAGCGCGACCGCTCTGCCATCATGGTTGAAAGGATCTCGCTGAAGCTCTCTTCGGTGGTCCGCTCGATAATCGCCGTCAGCGCACGCGCCAGACCGCCTTCGGGTTCGGCACGCGCTGCGGCCAGCACAGCGTTGCGGCAGTCAGCCAACACTTCGCTGGAGTTGCGCTCGTCGAGAACCTGGAAGTTGGGCGGTAACCGCGCTTC